>JAJFVI010000347.1 GCA_021371895.1 Eubacteriales bacterium
AACGGCAAACAGCATTGGCGGACCATTCGACCCGGTAGGCATATGAAAGGAGTTCGCCTGAGGGGATATGATTGGTTCTAAACGTTTGATTCCAGAGGGTTATATCATCTTAGTTACTTCATGGATAATCAGTGATAACAACACCGTAAATGCTGCAATCCGGTGTGTTTTAAATAATAAGCCGCGTGTTCCTTTATGTCTAAAAAAGAGATTGCTGCCAAGTAAAACCGTAACAACTAATAATCCTCCCGTGATAATACCAGTAACAGAGAGCCATCTGTACGTTATTTGAAGATACAAATGAATGGCAAGTGTAATGACTGCTCCGAAAGCAAAAAAACGATGCTTCTGAACAAGTGTTTTCATGATTGATGTGTATACGCTTTTAACACGGGATGTTTTAGGCAAATTATGGATCCATCGCTTATTGATCCATTTAACAGGGTAATTTAACAACGCTAGAAAGAATAATAGACCAGTCAGCGTCCCCATGAATTTCCCTAATACTGCCATAATCCTTACTCCTGCCAAATCATTTAATAACACAGCAATGATACTACCTGGCGATAGATAGTGTCAACCGTTCCTTTATTGTACTCGATCCCAAATCATGTTACACTAGTAACAAAATTCCATCCGGCAGGCGAAAAACCGGAAACACAAACCGACGGAAACGGAGGAGCACCGTGGAAAAGATCATTGAGGTAAGCGCTCTGCAAAAGGCGTACGGAACAGTGCGCGCGGTGAAGGGGCTGGACTTCTACGTGGAGCGCGGCAAGCTGTTCGCCTTCTTAGGGCCAAACGGCGCCGGAAAATCCACGACCATCGATATTCTGTGCACGCTGCTCAAGCCGGACGCGGGCGAAGTGACGATCGACGGGCACCGGCTCGGCTCACAGGACGCCGCTATCCGCGCTTCCATCGGCGTCGTGTTTCAGGATCATCTGTTGGATCCGCTGTTGACGGTGGAGGAAAACATCCGCACCCGCGGCGGGCTGTACCCCGGTATGCGCGCCACCCTTCCCGAGGCGATCCGCCGCGCGGCAGCCGCCACGGGGATTGAGGATTTTATCCGCCGCCCTTACGGCAAGCTGTCCGGCGGTCAGAAGCGCCGCGCGGATATCGCCCGGGCGCTGATCAACACGCCGCGCGTGCTGTTTTTGGACGAGCCCACCACCGGCCTCGACCCGCAGACCCGCCGCAGCGTGTGGGACAGCATCCGCGCCCTGCAAAGGGATACGGGGCTTACGGTGTTCCTGACCACCCATTACATGGAGGAGGCCGCCGAGGCGGATTACGTGGTGGTGATCGACGACGGCCTGATCGCTGCAAAAGGCACGCCCACGGAGCTCAAGGACAGGTATGCCAGCGACCAGCTCCGGCTGACACCAGCCGACCCGGCGGGTTTGCTCGCCGCGCTGGATAAGCAGCAGGTAGCCTATACGCGTGTCGCGAATCAGGTGGTAATCAAGCTGGGAACGACGATGGAAGCGCTTGCGCTGCTGGAAAACGTAAAGGGGCTGCTCTCCGGCTTTGAGGTGCTGGGCGGCACCATGGACGACGCTTTTATCGGCATCACCGGAAAGGAGATACGCTCATGAGGGCCCTGATCATACGCAACATGAAGGTCTATTTTCGGGACAAGGCCTCCGTTTTCTTCTCCCTGATGGCAGTGCTGATTATCTTTGCGCTGTACCTGCTGTTTCTGGGCGATGTATGGACGATGAACCTGCCCAAGGTGGCGGGTACCAGAACGCTCATGGATAACTGGATCATGGCGGGCTTGCTCGCGGTAACGTCCATGACGACCGTCCTGGGCGCTTTCGGCACCATGGTGGATGACCGCGCCACGAAGGTCGTGAAGGATTTCAAAGCTTCGCCCGTAGGGCGCGGGAAAATCGTGGCGGGGTATGAACTATCGTCCTTTCTGGTCGGCAGCGTGATGTCGCTGCTCGCTTTCGTACTGGCGGAAGTCTACATCGTCTCCCGCGGCGGCGCGCTGCTTGGGTTTGTCCCGGCGCTGGAAGCAGTGGGGTTGGTTCTCCTCTCGGCGCTGTGCAACACGGCGTTCCTTTCGCTGATCGTCGGGTTTGTTAAAACACAAAACGCGTTCGGCACACTCAGCAGCATCATAGGCACGCTGGTCGGGTTCCTCACGGGCATTTATCTGCCCATCGGGATGCTGCCGGATGCGGTGCAGTTCGTTATCAAAATCTTCCCGCTGTCCCATGTGGCCCTGCTGCTTCGGCAGGTAATGATGAGTTCCTCCCTTACACAGGTATTTGGCGGCGCGCCGGCTGCGATCTCCCAGAGCTTTGAGCAGGAAATGGGCGTGGTGTTCCGCTTTGGCAATCAGGCGGTGCCGACGTACGTTAGTTT
>JAJFVI010000002.1 GCA_021371895.1 Eubacteriales bacterium
CAGTACTCAATTCCGTATCTTTGTGCATCCTCGAGGTATAGTTCCTGTAAGCGGCGGTTTGCAAGGGGAAATCCCTTATCATAGGTGCCGAATTCGATACTCATGCCGTCGAGACCCGCTTCCGCTACGAGTCTTGGCGCAAACACGCCTGTGCCGGGTACACAAAAATTACAAATTCCCAATTTGACGCCCATTTTCTCGTTTTCCTTTCAGAATATGCATTTGTTTCGTGCCGGCCGGCCGTTTTTCGCGTCCGGTCGGCACGATTGTTCACTTCTCTTCCAAATCGAGGTCAGGGTTATTCGAGGTTGTTTGCCCAGAGGTCCTTGCTGTCGATGTTCGCAATCGTTCCGATTGTCGGCGGGAGTGCAAGATGCTGGTTCGCGCCGATGGCGACCGTGCCGTTCAGGCAGGAATCAAGCTGGTCGATCGCGGTTCTCGCCATGGTGATAGCGTCCTGCGCAATCGTGGCGTCCATGTATCCGTTCTTGATATGCTCGATCGCAGCGGGCGTTCCGTCCACAGCGGTGATGATAATGTGGTTCGGTTCACCAACTTTGGCAAGAAGGTTCAGTTGCTCGAGCGCATTGATCACAGCGTCCGCCATGACGCCGTCGGAGGCGAGAAACACCGCGTTCAGGTCCGGATTCGCCTGGAATGCATCCAGCGCGGCATTGTAGGCCGTGTCGGTCTCCCAGTAGGTCGGGAGCGAGGAAACGACGTTCAGACCGAGTTCTTCCGCGCCCTTCATGAAGCCTTCGTGCCTCTGAAGGCCGGAGGTGGAGGAAAGGTCGCCTTGAAGTTCGAGGACCTTCAGGTCGGCGATGTCGATGCCGGCAGCTTTGGCTGCCTCGGCAATCTGCACGGCGCCCTGATAACCGCATTCCACGTTGTCGGATTCTACGGCGGCGACATAGTTACCTTCTTCAACAATTCTGTCCACGAGCGCAACCGGGATACCGGCTTCGTTCAGTGCGAGTACGGAGTCGGACAGGGCTGCAGCGTCTACAGGACAAAGCATAATGGCGTCGACGCCCTGCGTAATCATGTCCTGTATGGTGGAAGCCTGCGTAGCCGCATCGTTCTTCGCATCATAAAAAACGGTGTTGTAACCGAGCTCCTTGGCCCTTGCTTCTGCGGTTCTTTCAACGGTGGCGATGAAATCATCCGCAACGCTCTGCATCAGAATAGCAATCGTCTTTCCGCTGTTGTCCACCGCTGCAACCGCTTCTTCGGGGGTGGCTTCCGTAGCCTCGGTTTCTGTCGCTTCAGTCGCTTCTGCTTCTGTCGTTGCGGTATCCGTCGTCGCGGCTGTGGCGCAAGCGGATAACGCCAAGCATACAACCAGAACCACACTTAGCAAGGTCATCAGTTTCTTGTTCATTTTCGATCCTCCTGTTTTATTTATGCCCCTTCCTTTCGGGGAAAGCTATTTTATTCCGCCGTTTTGAGCCTGTTGCGCGCTGCATCGAAAAGCACTGCCAGGAATATGACAATGCCTCGTGCAACGTTCTGCCAGTCCGCGGAAACGTTGAAAAGGTTAAGGGCGTTGTTGATCACACCGATAATCAAAGTGCCGACCAGCGTCCCTAGAATCGTGCCGGAACCGCCAGCAAGGCTCGTCCCGCCGATAACCGCTGCCGCAATGACCATGAACTCCATGCCCTCGCCCATCGAAGCATAATAGCTACCAAGGCGTGCGATCGTCATATGTGCAGCCAGCCCGCAGAGAATACCCAAGATAAGATACGTACTCATGATCGACAGTTTCACATTGATGCCCGATACACGAGCGGCATGTATATTGCCGCCAATTGCCATAACTTTTCGGCCGTAAACGGTATGCTCCAGCAGTAAGAACCCGAGGAGGTAGACGATCAACATCTCCCATATCATCATGGGTACTCCCATAAAACTGGATTTTCCAATAAAGATGAAGCTCTCGCCTATATTCCTGAAAGAGACGCCTCCTGTCAGCACCAGGGACAATCCACGTCCGATACACTGCGTGGACAGTGTGACTAGGAACGCCGGCATATTCAGGTATGCAACCGCAATGCCGTTAATCGCGCCGAACGCGGCGGCAACCAGCAGCATCATCAGCAGGGACGCTGGTTCGCTCATGCCCAGTTCGGTATAACACACAACGTACACGCTCGCGCTGACAA
>JAJFVI010000003.1 GCA_021371895.1 Eubacteriales bacterium
TGTCGCCTTCCTTGACTTCGACCTGAGTAATGCCATCAGCGCCAGCGTTCTCAACGATCATGTCAAGTTCGAAAGCCTCGCCGGACTTTGCGGGAGCGTTGACCACAACCGTAGAGACGGAGGTACCGAACATGGACGCGACCTCAACCTCTGCCGTGGTTTTGGGGGACTCAACGGTGTTGACGTTAATGGCCGAAGCGTTGCCATAGGTCATACCGAAGCCGGCTTCATAGAGCACATCGCCCAGGTTGGTCGCGATCTCGGCTGTGGGGTTGGCGCGGACGGTAGCGGCGATGTACAGACGGGTCTTCATGTCCATGCCAAGATCGTACTGCAGCTCGCCCCAGTCATAGACATCATCATTAGCATTGCGGGCAATGGAGAACACCAGCTTACCGGTGGGCTGCTTCTCGCCAAAGACCATATCAGCCAGCACGGAGGGCAGTGTATAGTGGAAGAAGTTGCCCATGGAAGAGCCATGGTCAGGCGTGCAGTTGTAAGTGGTCATCAGCAGAGCGTCGGAATTCTCAATCATGAAAGCGTTAGGCTCGGCCGAACCGTTCATGCTGTTGCTTGCCTGCGCCACGAAGACGATGGGCTTGCCCGCATCCTTGGCATCCTGGATGAAAAGCTCAGCGGAGTCATCCAGGCTCAGCGCACGGATGATGACTACGTCGGCTTCTTCCATGGTATCCACAACAGTAGCATAATTGGCGAAAGCCGCTTTGTCAATATCTACGGAATCGCTGGAAGTGCCGTTTACATAAACCTTGATTCCCTTGGCAAGAGGCAGCAGGTCGCTGTCGTTCTTCAGCAGTACGGTAGATTCGGTCTGAAGACGGATCTCCAACTCATTGGTGGAGTCAGCGCGAGCCGCGTAGATGTCATTGATGTCGTTGAGTGCAAATTGCTCGGCTTTGTATGCATCGGAAGCGCACAGTTCCAGGACTTCATCCATGGAACCGTAGGGATCTTCAAACATGCCAAGATCGAATTTGTTCTTCAATACGCGAGTGACATGCCTGTCGATGGTCTCCATGGAGATGGAGCCGTCCTCGATCGCGGCCTTCATGATTTCCGGCCACATAGGCTGCATCATGTCGGGATAGTTGGCTGTGATGAATTCGGCGCTGGTATCGGTGCCGTCCACCATGAAGAAGCTGCCGATTTGATCCACATCAGCGTTCATCATCAGTGCATACAGCGTCTTCAGGTCAGCAGTAGACAGGTCGGTGCCGTCGGGAGCGGTGCCGCTTGCGGAAGGCGTAGTCATCCACATGGGCCAGTCTGTTACAACGCAACCGTCGTAGCCCAACGTTTCGCGAAGGATCGCCATGGACTCGGCATCATAGCATACGTTGCAGTCGTTTAGCAGATGCCCGTTGTTGAGCATGACCCAGGATGTGCCGGCATCTACAGCCGCCTGCCAGCCGACCAGCCAGCTGTCCAACAGGTTGGCATCGCTCTTGGCGTTGATGTAGGAAGAGCGGCCGCCGCGCGCCATGAAGTGCTTGGTGCAGGCAGAAACACCATTCTCTTCATACGCTTTAGTTTCGATAGCCGTCATGGTAGCGACGTTGTTGGGATTCTCGCCGTACCAGGAGCCAATCTCAACACCGTAGGTATGGAAGGGAACCTGGAAACCCACAGCGCGCAATTCTTTAGAGTACTGGGCAACCAGATCGTACAGCAGTTCTTCGTCATCCGCCACGCCAAAAGCGTAGTTGGACATGTTCACCATGCCGGCGAAGGTGTTGTAAGAGCGGTCGCAGCTAAGGACTACCGGAATTCCCAGGCGAGCGCCCTCAGCGATCTCCTGGAACACGTTGTTCTCATACAGCAGGTCTTCGGGCGAGCCGTTGACATTGTGCAGATAGGTGGTTACGTTGTCGGTGATGATGGAGTGGTACATCGGTACATAAGTCGCGTCGGCCACCACCACGGTGCTCTCATTGCTGAAGAGGAAATCCTCAGTGTAGGGATACAGAGAACTGAAGGTGCCACCGGTAGATGCATGCCACAATGAGCCGATCTTCTCGTCCAGCGTCATCTGGGAAAGCAGGTCGGCGGTACGGGTATCGGTATCCTGACGCCAGTCCTCGTAGACGTCCAGCGTTCCGTTGCCGTTCAGGTCTTTGAACGAAAGGCCATCGACCTCAAGGATGTTCTTCACGTGAGTCTCCAGAGCTGTCTGCGTATCCGTTCCCTCGATCACCACCTCATTGGTTTCATAAGGTTTGGTGATACTGGCAGAAACATTGGTGCTGACCTCAGTACCTACATTTGTGTTCATACCAACGGTAGCATTGCCTTCTGCCAGGGTGGGTACGTTGAAACATGACATCAGCATGACGAGCGCAAGAAACCAGGACAGTTTTTTCATGGTATTCTCCTTCCTAATGGAGGCGGAATCCTCTAAGAGAAGCACGGCTCGTCAGTTCCGCTGCCATTCGGAACCAGAGCGATCCTGTTCTTTTCAAGAGCGACATTCCTCCCCCTTGCTTCACCGTAATTATAGGTCTTTGTAACCTGTAACGCCGTGGAAGATTTGGCACACGAATATAGAAAAAAACTTCGCATTCTCTATGTTCCCGAAAATCCGAAACACATTTCGTAAAAATCCAACACTTACTTTCTTTCGCAACCCGTCTGTGGTAAACTTGCGGCGAAAAGAGATTGGACAAAGGAGTGTGCACCATGATCTATCGGGTGTTGCTTGTCGACGATGAGATGCCTTCCCTCCGCTATATTCAGAACATTGTCGAAAAATATGCTCCTTCCTTCAAAGTGATAAGCGCCTGCTCCAACAGCGAAAAGGCACTGGAATATATACAGGATCACCCTGTGGATCTGCTGATCACCGACATCAACATGCACGGGAAGAACGGTATCGAGCTTTCCCGACAGGTGCGCACCCTGTATGCGGATATTCACATCATCATCATCAGCGGATATGCCGAGTTCGAGTATGCCCAAGGCGCAATCCAGGCATCGGTGGATGAGTACATCTTGAAGCCAGTCAGCGTTTCGCAGATGCGCACAGTGCTCGGCCGGCTGAAAGAACAGCTTGACACCGAATTCACTGCCCGGATGTCCAAGTTGCTGCCCCTCATCGCTTGTGGCTGTGCAGTCAATCAAAAGGACGTTCAGATGCTGTTCGGCTCGTCCTGCTTCCGCTTCGCGCTCGTCCGCTTTGGCAACCTGAACCTGCGCCTGCCAGAAACACTCAATGTCACGTCGGGGGTCCTATCTTCCGATGCAGAATTTTCTACTTTATGCGGCCGGGATGAAGATGAGCAGATATTAATCTTCCACGAGCTGAACATGGAAACCCTTCTGACAGACATCGGCGTCTACATGAGCCAGCATTCTACCGTTCCCACCTGGACGGTCATTTATCAATCCGCGACGCAGCCCATCGGGATGCTTGCCGAGTTCATCAGGCAGGCCATCCCGCAATTACACCATCAGGCCAGCATCGGGCGGCACCAGATATTGCCGTTGAACGCTTCTTACAAGTTGGAAGAGTCACCGCATTTCACCGCTTCGGAGCTACGGCAGCTGTCCTATTTCGCGACCTCAGGCAAACCTTCCAGCCTCAAGGAGTATTTTCTTTCGCTCGCAAGCGACTGGGAGAGCATGAAGTTAAAGCAAGAGCAAGCTTGGACGATGGTGCGGCAAATGGCCCGCCACCTCGCAGGCAGCGTTCCTTCGCTGGACGCGCGCCTTGATGACGTGCTTAGCGAGATCCAGGACCTTTTCCTGTACGCGTCCTCCTATGGCGACCTGCTGATCGGAATCTATGCCGTGCTCTTTGAGGACAATGCTTCCAAGGACAGGAAGATGTCCACGCGTGAACTGTACGATTGCGCCATGCGCTATATTGACGAAAACTATGTTAAACCGTTGAGCATGCAAAGCGTCTGCGAAGAGATCGGCATCTCCCACACCTACCTTGGCCGCCTCTTCCGTAGATACGGCAATACCACCTTCAACGTATACCTGACTCGCCGTCGAATGGAGGCGGCGATGCAGCTTTTGCACGATCGGCCCAACATCCTGCTGCGCGACGTGGCAGCCTGCGTCGGTTATGAAGACTCCTCCTATTTCAGCAAAGTATTCCACCAATATTCCGGCATAACACCCACACAGTTCGCCATGCGCAAGTAATGATGATACGGTCACCACAAATCACAACTGCGCTTTCTGACCCGCACCCCGAAAAGGCAGTCCAATTGTACAGAGAAAAAGAGACTGCCACAAGAAGCAAGGAGCGGATCGGAAAATGAAGAAGAATCGATTCACGGAAGAGCAGATTGCCTACGTGCTCAAGACCGACGATTGTTGTGCGTAAAATGAAAACGTTATGGGGCAGCTGTTCCCGCAACAAGGGCAGGATCAGCCTGAATTATTACCTATACAAGGCAAGTGTGCCTTCTATTGAGTATGTGATTTTGCATGAGCTTGCGCATTTTATACACCCAAAACATAATAAGGCTTTCTATGACTTTTTGACCATCTACATGCCCGATTGGGAGCAGCGTAAGGCGATGCTGGATTATGAAACGGTGCTGGGCGTATAGAGGTAAATTAAACGTAGGCTTTGTCTTTCGAGAGCGTAACCGTACCATACGCGATATTACAGGGCACGGCCGCTTTCCGCTGCACGCGATGACCAAGAGCCATACCAGCGATGCCCTTCGCCGATTTTTTGAGGAACGCCTGCTGTTCTCCAGAGACATGAACCAATGGGTATTCAGGCATTCTTCTCGAAGGCTGCCGCTCATAGATTCGATGTGTGTGTTATCCATCGGGGGTTCCTGGTCTTGAAAACTGCAGGCTGATCTTCCGGTCGTTCGTCCAGGCGTCCAAAGCTCGGGTGATAAACTCCAGACCATTATCCACCTTGATGTTCTTGGGGGTTCCACGATCACGGGATACACACTCCTGTATGGCACATACCCCGTCTCCCTTCCCTGTCTTTTCCCGCTCTCTTCCGGCGGTTCGTATCTGCCCCGCCGGTATCGTCAGCCTTGGAAAAGGCCCAGCCCCATACCGTAGCGGCCCATATTCTGTCCGAAGAGCGCAAGCCCGGCACGGCTGCTCTCGATCAGCAGAACATGCCTGCCCCGTTTCACGGCCTCATCTTTCAACGGGATTCGGAAACGATCCCCATAACCGAGACGGCCCAGGCGAAAATAATCGTAGGGTTCGCCACCGAGTTCAGCGTTCGAGAAAAGCGCTCTTTCGTCGGTGCTGTCCTCTCTTGGGGAGAGAATCACCAGCAGGTGACCGTCTAACTGGATCTTTACTTCCCCGGGGATCATTCTTTCGTCCGTCACACGCACGGCGTTTCGCGTTCGGTGTGCAGCGCACTCCAGCACCAGCGCGACCGCGTGAAGATCGTCCTTCAGGTCGAGCGCGTAGGTCACAGCCGATTGGCCATTCATCCACAGCACTTCCCGACCCTCGCGGGTATATTCGCCGGAATAGCCTTTACAGCGTTTTTCCAAGTACGAGAGCACCGGCAGCATGATTCCTTCGCAATCGGCTGCACCGTCCACCACCAGCGCCGCGGTATTTTCGCAGACGCAAACGTCTCCATCCGTGATCCAAGCCGTCACATACGCGCCGCGCAGGTTGTCCGGAACCGTCCACTTCAGTTCCGGTTGCCGTTGCACGCAGTACGGCCGGAATTCGATCGCCCGGGTGCCTCCATCCAGATCGCGGCGGAGTTGCCCTGCCAAGTCGACACCCGCCAGTGACCAGTGCAGGATCGGGTTTTTCCGTTCTGTGGGATCGAAATGCGAGGTGTATAGCGGTATCGCCAGCGCCTGCCCCTGCTTGACACGCGTAATCCGGCGGATGTCCAGCAGCAGAAAATCCATCCGGTTTACGCAGTCGTACCCCCGCAGGGTCAGGTCATGACCCAGGTATCCGTAATCGCGCTCGAAGCGTTCCGCCGTCAGGGGGCCGGAATTCTCCACCTCATGCGAGGCAACGTTCATCCGCAGATACCCTGCGATCTTTTCGTACATGCGAAGCTGCATATCGATGCCGGAGGTGTGCAAAAATTCGCTGATCAGGATGGGCGCACCGCGCTGGGTAACCTCTCCCACATAGTGAGGGCCGTTGTCGCGGTGGTAGCAATTGTACGTGGAACCGGGTATGCACTTCGCGAGCAGGTCGCTCCATTGCTCCCCGGCCTTGTCCCTGTCGTGGGGGTATAGATGGAAATCGTTCAGATCTCCCGCTTCGGTCTTTCCGAAACCGGAATTGTCGCACACCAGAACCTGCGGCATCCTCCGCCGCGTTTCCAGCGCGGCCTCTCGCTGGAAACGTATGCGTTGTTCGTCCGTCCAGGGCGACATGCAATGTCCGCCCATTATGCCCCACGATTCGTTGATGGAAGAAAAGACGATCACGGAGGGATGGTTAAACAGCCTTTCCGTCATGCCGGTCATTTCCCGCGCATATGCTATGCGCCAGTCGGGGTCGTCCGGCATGGCGTAAAAGTTGCCCGGATGTTCCGTCCACACCGGCAAGCCGCGCCGGTCACACTCATAATACCAGAGTGGCTCGTTCTCCTTAATATGCATGCGAGACAGGTTGTAACCGTAGGCCAGCGTGCGATCCACATCGTAGGCGATGCTACCGCGTCTGCCTTCGGAGCCTTCCGATTCGAAACTGCGATAAGTGTAGATACCGAAGGGGTTGTAGCCCTGATCCAGAATTCCAGCGACATATAAGGGCTTTCGATTCAGGTACAGGTATTGGCAAGCCTGCGGAGCCGGCGGCGTACGGCCGGGTAGCCAGTCGGTTTCTACCCTGCGCAGGCCCGCGTAGGTGCATACCGTATCCACAACGCGTCCCTTCAGCAGCAACTCCACGCTGGCCGTGTAGAGTCGGCCTTTGCGGTATTCCCACAGGATTGGGTGGTCGATCTCCATCATTCCGCGCGCTTCGCCATCGGATAGCGTAAAAACAACGGGAGAAAGAGTCTCCCCGGATGGCGATGTAAGTGTGAGGCGCACCTCCTCGCCGCCTTCAGCCTGAAATTCGGCATGGAAAGCGGCGCGGCAGGGCGTTTCGCCGTTAAACTCAATTACCGGTTGCAGATGCGCCCGGGCGAGATAGCAATCCTCGCGCGCCTCCAACCATACGCTCTGCCAGATGCCGGGGGCGGAGGCGAACCAGAAAATCTGCTTACCCATATTATGCGAAGGGATATGGTGCGGATACTGCGCGCGGATCACGAGCAGGTGCTCGCTTCCCGGTTCGAGTACGCCAAGGTCGAAGCGCAGCAGGGCATATTCGTCCTCCCGCATATCGACATAGTGCCCATCCAGCCAGACGGTCGTCACGTTGGAGCTGGCCCCAATACAGAGAATACTGTGCCGATTCCCAAACGACTCCGGAACTTTGAAACTGCGCCGATACCAACCGTATTCTCCGGTCAGATGGTAATTGGCCGTAACCGGGTTATGCTGGAGCAGCGCATCACCATCCACCAGCGCCTCCTCACCGAAGCCCATCAGAGACGACCAGGAAAACGGCACGCGGATCTCCCGTTCCAGCGGCGGCATGTTCCGTTCATACCAGTATTCCGATACGCCTCTGTTTTCCTTATCAAATGCAAACTGCCAGGTGCCGTTCAGGCACAGCCAGCCGTTTTGGGAACGGTCAAACGCAGGATCGTTGTATTCGTGCCTCGGCGGCGTCGTCTCCAGCGGAAGGTTCAGCGTAACCTCAGCATCCCCGGCCATTTCAATCGCGGCGGAGGTGAAGGCATAGCCTTCCTTCGCAGCGATCACGAAATGCCAACCCCGGGGCAGGCCGCTAAAAACGAAGTGTCCATCCTGATCACAGCGGCACAGATACGCCTCCTCAAAGGCGAGGTGTACCCCGGCAAACGGTACGGGCTGCCCCGCATCGTCCAACACTCGGCCGGACAGCGTGGCAGTCGGCAACATTCCATCCAGATGTGCCTCGCGAAGCGCGGCGTGGCAGGGCAGCATACGATCATGCCAGGGCAGGGCTTTCAGCAAGCCTCGTACGACAGTCGGCAGGGACGGCGCTTCCACTTCCAGCACCGTCTCCCCGTTGAGCGTTGCCGTTACCCGTCCGCCTGCACGCCGGAGGGACAGTTCCACCGGCAGCTTTTTTATCCAGGGTGCGGAAGCGAGTGTAAACCAGGTCGGCTGACCTTCGTCCATAAACGCCGCACCATGCTGCGCGCCCGAATCCACACGCAGGAAAACTTCCCGGTCGTCGACGCCAAGATACAGGTATTCCGTAAAGCCGCCCTTGCCCGCATAAAAACCGACGGCGGCTCCGCTCTCCTCGCTGTCCCAGCCGGAGAAGGCCGCGGTGATCTGCGCTTCCTCCCCCATTGCGTCCCGGCTGATGAGGCAGGTTCCCTCGTTCCAACAACTGTATTCCGGGAGCAGCCAATTCCCGTTTTGCAGGCGTTCCGGCTCGGTCGTCGGCGGACTGACCATATTCAGGAATTGCCACTGTTCCATTTTCATCGTTTATCCCTCCACAGTATATTGGACGCTCGTACAGGTAATCCGTGCGCCGAAAGACCCGACGCCCAGCCTGCCGTAAGGCCACGGGCAGGCATCATACGCTTCCAGAAGCAATTTCCCATCCACAAAGCAGCGGATCGATCCGCCCCGGATCTCGGCACGAACCTCGTACACACAGTTCGGCACGGCGATCAAAGGGGCTTCGGCAATGGGCTCCATATCGAAATCCATCCTGCTGAGTTTCGCCATGATACCGTCCAGCCCGAAATAGTAACCGCGGTGCCCCACGCGCACCTGATCGGGGTAAAAGGAATCCTCGCATAGCCGAAAGAATACCCCCGCAGAGGGGGCCATGGTACCGTCATGGAAAAAAAAGCGCGCGTTTATACTGCCGTCCGTCGTATACAGGTCTCCCAAAATAGCCAGCGCCTGAATGGGCCTGTCCATCTGCAGCCCTTCAAAGCGGTTGATAAAACCGCCTTCGCCCACCAGCAGCCCGTTTCCTTCAATCTGGCGTACCGAATGGCATAGTTCCAACCCTTGCAGCGTCTCGCTCCGGGAGTCCGTGACCGGGAAAAAGGATACCCGCGAAAGCTCCGCCCTGCCCTCCCGGCAGGTGATTACGCACTCCGTTTCGCCCTCCGGGAACATCGCCGCTCCCAATTCCACCCGGGTCGGGTGTTCCAACCGCAGTTCTTTATGAATCAAGCATCCGCCCAGACGCACGTCTATCACGCCTTGGAAAGGCCGGGCGAATACCGCCTGAATACGCATCCTTTCCTCCGATGCCGCAAACAGCCGATATGTCGCCGATGCACCGGTATGCAGCGTTAGGCAGTAGGCTCCATCCTCTCCCGGGCTCAGCTCCGTCCTCGGCTGGAAGCCGCCTTCTTCTCTGGGTTGCTCATCGTGCTTGCAGAAAACGGCGTCCCAGTCGCCGGGCACGGGCAGCACCGCGCCGATCTCCCGAAAGGGATGAAATGCGACGTAGCCAATATCCTTCGCACCCTCGATACGGATCGGCGCTTCATATGCAGGACACGTCTGCGCCTCAAAACGGAGCATGCCGTCCACCCACACACCCCGGAGCGTTCCTCGCAGCTCCAGCCGAACCGTTCGTTTCACATCCATACGGAAGCCCGCGGGCCACAGGGTGCGGAGCCAATCGCGCCCCCCGTCCTTGAGGATCAACCCATCTTGCATAAAGTGCAGCGAAAAGACTCCGCCGAACGCAATACTCGTCTGCGCCCCTGGAACCAGCGTGATCTCCGCCGTTGCATATGCCGGCATCGGAGGCGTTGCAAACGTCGTTTCTCCTTCCGCCCGTCGCTCGAACGCAGGCCGTTCGGGGCTCGGCGCAGTGCAGCTTGTCGGCCCGATTACCACCATGCTCTCTCCATTATACATAACTCTGTCCAGATTAGCATGGCGCTCCCTGTGCCGTTCCGCTGCATCGAGCTGATAATGGTGATAGCAGATCCAGTCACTTTCCAAATCCGGCCCTATCACAGTGGAGGAATGCCCGAGTCCGCTGTGGCTGGGGCAGGTATTCACCAAAAGCGTATGCCTGAGCGGGCGAACATATGGTCCGAGAGGCCCCTCACGACTCACGGCATAATCCACGCGATAGGCACGGCTATACAAATGATTCCCCGTCATGGTAAGGTAATAAAGTCCGTTGCGCTTAACGATCATCGGGCCCTCCGTCCAATACCCCATCGTAGCGCCTTCCAGGACAACCTCCTCGCCCAGTTCGCCATCCTCGCACAGCCGGTGCGCATGGATACAGGGATATTCGGCATGGGTCATGTACAGCGAACCGTCATCGTCCTGAAAAAGAGAGCCGTCGATATAATGTCCGAAATTGTGCCGCATCACCCGGAAAGGGCCCAACGGATGTTCCGCCTGCAACAGAATGTGCCCCTCACCCCGCGGCGAGGTAATCATCCAGAAAACTCCGTTGATATAGGCCACTTCCGGTGCATAAGCTCCCCGCACCTCTTCACCGGTGGCTACCAGCCCGGCATGCGTCCAGTGAATCAGATCGTCGGATGTCCATGCTTCCACCCCTTCGCTGCCATGTGGCGGCGAGGGGTAAAGGTAATACTTCCCGTCAAAACGCAGCACAAAGGGGTCGCCAGCATTCACGTTAATGGAAAGATCGTTTCTGTCTGGAAGAAAAAGCGGGTTCGTATACGTTTGCATGTCTGCTCCTGTATGTTATCAAGAAAGGGGGCTACGCAGCCGCAGCCCCCCGGTATCGCCCGCGGCGGAGTTACATGTCTCCCTTAGCGTCTTCCACGATGGCGCCCACCTGTTCCGTCATCTGATTGATTGCTTCTTCCGGCGTCAGTTCCCCGGAGAGCATCGCCTGAATGGCAATCTCCTCGGCGTCGCCGATCTCAGCGCTGCCATAGGGGATGTCCGTGTCGGCCAGCTGCGTGGCGACGGCCAGATTCTCCATCATCGCCTCGTACTTATCGCTGAAGTCTTTCACAACGTCGCGGCTGTAGTTGGATGTGCGGCACGGGTCCATCGAATAACGGATCTTCATGCATTCCCCATCCTTGGAGGTACACATTTCGATGAATTTGAAAGCCATCTCTTGGTTCGGGCTATCGGCGGTGATGCCGAGTGCCCAGCCTCCCAGTGTCGGGCTCTCTCCCGGGCAGACTGCTGCGCCGACCTTACCCTTTACGACGCTGGTTTCCGCTTCCACCAGGGTACCAAGGTACGGCCACTGTTCCATCATGGCGGCATTCCCCTGGCAGAAGAAGGTGTTGGCGGTGTCCCAGTCGAAGCTCAGCCAATCGGCAGGCGCGCATTTTTGAAGTTCATTCATGAACTCGAGCGCTTTCAGTCCGCTGCCGTCGGTAAAGCCGAGGGAGAAATCATCGTTGAGCTCGCTGCCGCCGTATTCGCCGATGCGGTTAAACCAGCTGAAACGGCTGTTGCCTTTGCTCATCATCGTGCTGAAACCGTAATCCACGGGGGAATCAGGGTTAATGGATTTCGTGAAGAACTGCGCGGTGCGGAGGAATTCCTCGTTCGTCGTGGGCACCACGAGGTCCATGCCGTACATTGCTTTGAATTGGGCCTGGATCGCCTCGTCCTCAAACAAGTCTTTGCGGTAGAAGAACATCTGCGTGTCGGGCTTGTAGGGCAGCGCAACCAGCATATTAGCATAGTTCGCATAGGTGTTGAACAAGCCGGGAATAAAGTCGTTCATGTCAAAGCCGGGAGCTGCATACTGGTCGATAAGCGAGGTCAGGTCGGCAATGTAACCCGAATACGCGTAAGAGTGGATGTAGGCGATCGGCATGCAGACCACGTCGTATAGCCCACCGGTGGAAAGCGCCAACTGGACCTTGGTAAACAGGTCGTCCGGATTGGATTGCACTTCCACTTCGCCGCCCGTCAACTCGTGGAACAGGTCGGCAAACTCTTTCATGCTGTACTGGAAGTTGTCGCTGCTTACGGCAACCACGATCTTCTGGCCCTCATACATACCGGGCTGAAGCGTGCCGTCCAGATCCAGGTTCGCCAGCGTCATTTTAAGATCGCCGCCGGCCAGGGGGTTGAGCACCGTCTCGTAGGACGTTTCCGCCCCCGCCAGAGTAATGCTCAACAACATCGCTATGCAGAGGAAAAGGGCAACGAGTTTTTTCATGAGAAATACCACCTTTCATAAGTATCTATAAAGGTTGACCCACGTTCGATCAACCTTTTACAGCGCCGGCCGTGAACCCTTTGACGATGTATTTCTGCGTCGTCATGGACAGGATGATGGCTGGAAGCATAATCAGCGTACCACCGGCGGCGATGGAGCCGTAGGGCACGTCCTGCTCGCGTTGGATCAGGGAATTGATGGCTACCGGAAGGGTCTTGGCGGAATCTTTGAAGGTCAGGCACATGGCCAGGCCAAACTCATTCCACGCGCCCAGAAAGCACAGGATAGCCACCACCGAAACGCTGGGCAGCACCAACGGCAGGGCGATGGAGTAGAACAGCTGGTATTCACTGCAGCCGTCCAGCACGCCGGATTCGTACAATTCTTTCGGTATTTCCTCGTAGAAGCTGATGAACAGCCAGATGGACATAGGCAGCGAGAAGGTGCAATAGGCCAGAATCAACCCTTCGTGGCTATCCAAAAGGTTCAGCTTGCGGAACAGTATAAACAACGGAACCGTATAAACCAACCCCGGTATCATGCGCACAATGTAGATTGCGGAGGAGATCGCCTTGCCGCCCCGGAACCGGAACCGCGTAAGGCCAAAGCCCGCCATCGCCGAAACCAGCACGCACAGCATCGTAGTGATCACCGCAATATAAGCGCTGTTCCACAAAAACTGGCCGAAGTTAGACTTTTCAAAGATGGAAACATAGTTGTCTGCTGTGAAGCGAACCGGGAAATAGTAGGGCAGCGTCACCAGAACGTCGCTCTTAGGTTTCACGGACAGTGTAAGCGCCCAGTAGATTGGGAAAAGGAAGAAGAATAACGCGGCCAGCATCGCCAGCAGCACCAGCGTCCAACGGACGCCACGGCGAAATTTTAGCATGCTGAACCTGCGCTGACGTATCATCGCATTCATTCCATCACCTCATCTTTTCGCAGGAACCGGAAGGCGACCAGCGCCACGCTCGAAACGATGACAAAGAAGATGAAGGCACCTGCCGAACCGGCACCGACATCGCTGTAACGGAACGCCATCTTATAAATAACGGTGGCGATCGTCTCCGTGGAGGTTCCGGGCCCGCCGTTGGTGAGTTGGAACACCGCATCGAAAGAACGAAGGGCGTCACTGATGCGCACCGTAACGATCAGCGCCACAAAATTCCGGATGGAGGGCAGCGTGATGCTGAAGAAGCAGCGGCCGGCAGAAGCGCCATCTACACGCGCCGCCTCCAGAATCTCGGTGTTGATCGTTTTCAGCGCAGCCTGAAACACCAGAATACAAAACGGTGTGGAACCCCATATCTCCACCAAAATCAAGCCGATCCGTGCCGGCAGCGTTTCTCCCAGCCAATTCACGGCAGGGTACCCCCAAAGGTTCAGCGTACAGTTGACGACGCCGTACACTGGATAAAACATCAATTTCCAGACCGTTGCGGAAACGATCGCTGCAATCATCATCGGCATGATGAAAGCAGTCTTCATGGGCGTGTTGTAACTCCGCGTTATTTCGCTGTTCAAGCCTACGGCGATCGCCATGCCAAACGTAATCTCAATCGCTACGCTGATGACGGCAAACTTAAGCGTCCAGAGGATGGAGTTTAAAAACATCGGGTCCGTAAGCACTTTGATGTAGTTTTCCAGCCCATAAAACCGAATCGTCCGCGCAGGCTTTGAAATGTTGTATTTCAGAAAGCTGATGTAAAGCGAATAGCCGATCGGGGTTACCGACAGGATAATGATAAGCAGCAGCGCCGGCCCAATGAACACGAAGGGTGCCGCGCGTTCTGAAAGAGAACGCCGCCTTTGAAGACCGACCATGTTCTCCCTCCTTTCAGTGATGCGCAAGAGTGTTGACGTTCAGTGCGGCGAACCGTTCCGGGTCGATTTTCGGCTGGCGGTCCTCGGTAAGCAGGCCGTTGGTTTCTTGCATCACGTCCGTCAACTGGGTGTAGCAGTCTCCCTGGCAGTACGGCATGGCACGGATCGCCCCCGTCGTTTCCTGGTAGCGCGCCAGAAAACGTTCAGGGTTCGGCACCTTGCCGTTGTAGCCCCATGCCGGAATGCCGCATACGGTTTCACCGTCGTCCTCGAAGGCGATCCCGCCGTATTCCGTTACCATGAAAGCTTCATTTCCCTCCGGTACGGAGCCGCGCGCGTAGCAGAGCCGGCTGTCGCATCCGTTATGTTCAACCGCCTCCCGCGAGGGGAAGTGTGCGCGGATCGAATCTCCGCCGCCAGCGTAATCGTGCAGCGCGCACAAGTCGGTGCGCACCTGCTCCCAGCCGTCGTTACCGGAGACCAGCCGCGTGCCGTCCAGCGTGAGCGCCTGCTCGTACAGCATCCGGGCGAACGCCTGCTGCCGCGGATGGCTCACGATCTGCGAAACGCCCCAGGATTCGTTCAGCGTCACCCACGCGACCAGACACGGATGGTTGAAATCCCGGTTGATGAAGCCCTGCAGCGTGGCGCTCAGGCGGCGCACCGAATCCCATGTAAAGTCATAGGTACTGGGGAGTTCTCCCCACACAAGCAGGCCCAACCGGTCCGCCCAGTAATAGTAACGGGGGTCCTCCACCTTCTGGTGCTTTCGCGCGCCGTTAAAGCCAAGGCGCTTCGTCCATTCCACGTCCCGGCGCAGGGCGTCGTCGTCCAGCGGTGTCAGAAGAGTGTTTGGCCAGTAGCCCTGGTCGAGCACCAGCCGCTGGTAGAGGCGTTGACCGTTAAGGTATACGTTTTGGTTGCAGACAGTGATCTCACGCATGCCGAAGTAGGTGCATAAGCGGTCAAGGCATTCATTGCCCTGTGTCAGCTCCGCTTCGACATCGTAGAGCACGGGCGTTTCCGGCGACCAGCAGACCACCTTGCCGCAATCATCGTCCTCGGCCATATCCAAGGAAAGGCGGAGCCTGCGTCCCGTGACGACCGCAGTAAGGATGCGTGGGGCCTTCCCTTCCCGCGACCAACGCAGCGTGAGCGTTGCGCCCAGCCCGGGCTCCGCATCCAGCGCGCAGTCGATATCCGCTCTGGCTTCGGCCAGCACCGGCCGGATGTGCAGCTGAATGATCTCTACCGCGCCCACGCGCTCAGCATAGACGCTCTGCCAGATGCCGGTAACAGGTGTGTACCAGCAGCCCATAACACCGTTAGCCCAATACTGTTTGCCTCGCGGCTGTGCCCGGTCGAGCAGATCCTCTACGCGGACGCAAAGGTCGTTTTCGCCCTCGTTCCAAAACGATGTGGTATCGATGCTGAAGGGAAGGTAGCCGCCCTCGTGCAGGCCGATCAGTTGCCCATTCAGGTACACCTGCGCCTTTTCATCCACCGCGCCGAAGCGCAGCATCACGCGCTGCCCTTTGGAAGGCCACCGCACTTTCCGGCGGTACCATACGACCGGATGGTAGCCCGTATCTCTGATCCCGCCAGCGGCACACTGATAGCAGAAGGGTACTTGGATGCGTCGGCTCAGCTCACGTCCGGGTTCATACCAGCGTTCCGCAACGCCGGTGTTTTGGTCGTCAAAATCAAACTCCCATTCTCCATTAAGGTCCAGCCAGGGATCACGGCGCCAGTCCGGTCGGGGGTATTGTTCAGGATTCATGAAACACCTCATATCATTTAATACAATTATCTTGTACTATAAACCCGTTTTATGGCAAAATAATGGTCTTATAGTACATTCATTTGCTTGCTGCTTTCAAAATCATTATAGAAAGACAGTATTCGGTTGTCAATAGACTTTAAGGAATCCATTAAACTTATTCGTTTTAAAACATTAGGTACAATATTGTTGTACTTATAAATCCGATTGTCCCGGCTCGTGCGTCTCATCAACGATTCGGTACCCTACTTTCAGCACGATGCCCTGTGAAAAATCTCCGAATTCTTTGCCGAATAGGTTGATACCGCCGACGTTTTCTGCATCGGGCGGCACGCCGATGCCGACGACGATGGAGTTATGCTTTATTAAATCCAGCTGGTCAATTGTTACGCCGGACACGGGCGCCTTATCAACGTAGGTTCCAGTGGCGTCCACCCTCCAGGTTTTCAGCATGCCATACTGCGTGCTCAGGTCGCTCCACCAGCCCGGATTTAAAATGCCCCTCCTGCCGCCGAAATCGGCGGGGCTGGTCCACGTGCCGATTCGATAACCGTTGATCGTTACGCTGATGTCGCTCTTCCAGGGATCGCGGTACATCGGCGCTTCCGAACACACTTCGAACGAAAGCTCCAACCAGAGGATCTTTATCCTCCGTACCTCCGCCAGAATCCCAAAATGGTAGATCAGATATCCATGCTTGAACCAGATGATCTGTGCGTTGAAATGATCCTGGTGGTAAAAGCTGCGCGGGTTGTCGTCCTCCCC
>JAJFVI010000009.1 GCA_021371895.1 Eubacteriales bacterium
AAAGGGATGTCAAACAGGTTGAGTATTGGATGAATCACTATCCGCGCAAACAGTTCGGTTACCAATCGCCTTCCCAGAGGTGTACCCTCAAGATTGCCTGACGTGGCAGGGGGGGGCGGCAATTCAACTTGCAATCCACCCCGTCGGAATCATATTGGGTTGCCGCCGGCCCGATTGACCGTCTTTCCCTCCGGTGCTATACTTTTCGCAATCTTGATTTGAGGCGAGAACCGTATTCGCCGAGGGAGAACAATCATGCTATATCTGGAGTCCATCGTATTCCCGGATGAAGACGCGGAGTTGCGGTTTCGGCTTGGGGTAACGCGAACCTGCTACAACACGATGTATCCGTTTTTCACACTGTCCAAGCTGGGGTTGGAACGGATAGATTTTGCGCCGGTCACACTGCTGCACGGCGGCAACGGTTCCGGCAAGACCACGGTGCTCAACGTGATTGCGGAAAAGTTGGATTTGCAGAGGGAAGCGCCGTTTAACCGTTCCAACTTCTTTCAGGATTATGTTGAGCTTTGCAATGTGCGTATTGAGGAGACAGTTCCGCGCAAAAGCCGGATCGTCGCCAGCGACGACGTGTTTGATTTTATGCTGAACCTGCGCAGCTTGAACGACGGCATCGACCGTCAACGCGTGGCGCTGCTGGAAGAGCACGTTACGGCGAAGCATTCTGTTTTTCAGGTGCGCTCGCTTCAGGATTACGATGAGCTACGAAAGCGCAACAGCGCCCGGACGAAAACGCAATCCGCCTTTGTACGGGAACAATTGACGGATAACGTACGGGAACAGTCTAACGGCGAAAGCGCCGGGTTTTTCTTTCAGGAGCGCATTCGGGAGGATGCCCTCTACCTGCTGGACGAGCCGGAAAACAGCCTTTCACCCGCAAATCAGATGGAACTGGCGAAATATCTGGAAGATACCGCCCGGTATATGGGCTGCCAACTGGTGATCTCGACCCATTCTCCGTTTCTGCTGGCGATTCGCGGGGCGAAAATCTACGATCTGGATGCCCGCCCTGTAGACATTAAAAAGTGGACGGAGCTGGAAAACGTGCGCAGATATGCCGCTTTCTTTGCGGAGCACCGTAAGGAATTCGAAGATAAACGCGGGGAGGACTAAACGCCGTGTGCTGCGCCGCAGTGCAGACCGTCATTTCCACACTGTGGCTGCTACCACACGATTATAAAGAAAACCGCGCCGTTAAGGCGCAGTTTTGATATGGTTGCGATAAGTGCGGTCGTAAGCCGAGTTCTGTCGTTGGACGATCATCTATCTGGCCCGCGCGTTGCCGTACGGGTCAAGCGATCTCTTCGCGGGCACGGCGGGCCACCGTATCGCCTGCATTCGGATCTTGCATCGGGTGGGGTTTACATCGCGCCTTCGTCTCCGAGGCGTGGGTGAGCTCTTACCTCGCCTTTCCATCCTTGCTCCGCCGCCTTGTGGGCGATGGGGCGGTCTGTTTCTGTTGCACTTTCCTTGAAGTCGCCTTCACCGGCCGTTAACCGGCACTCTGCCCTGTGATGCTCGGACTTTCCTCATGGTTTTCGCCACGCGATCGTCTGGCCGCCTTATCGCTGCCAAAGAATAACACTTTCAAGGACGGCTGTCAACGACCGTAAAGTGCATTCCTGCAAGGCGGTCGGCGGTCTGGGCTACGAAAAACGCGTTTGCATCCCCCGCGACACTGTTGTATAATAATAATATGTCTGTTTTGCGTCCGAATGCCGAAGGAGGAAACCTGTATATGGTAACTACGGAAGCCGGATTTCCCAGGAAACGCAAAGAAAACCTGTTAGTGTTCTACCTTCGGTCGCTGCTGTATATGTTTATGGCGGCGCTGATCCGTGTTGCCGCCCTTTTGCCGCTCGCGGCGCTGTTTGTGTTCACCCCGGATTCGCCGCTGCGCTGGCTGGCGGTTATCTGCCCTGTGCTGATTGTGTTTCTGGTTCTGCCGCTGCGATTCAGCTTTTCGCAGGCATTTTCACAGCCCGAAGGCGAGCGCCGGTTTTCGTTCGACCAAGCGCTGAGCCTGTCCGGCTACGGTGAAAAGCTGGGCGAAGGCCTGCTGCACGCGCTGCATATTGTGAAATGGGGACTTCCTCTGGGGGCGATGTCGGTTGCCGTGGTCTATTTTTACTATAATACCGACCTGATCACGCTCATGCGCAGCCTCAGCGATATGGGCGCAGGTGTGACGGCTGTGCTCTGCGCCGTGGCGAACTTCTTTATCGGCATTTTCGGCAGGACGCAGATCATACCCAACGGCGGACTGATGGAAGGCTTTTACGTGGTGTGCGCCATATTGGGCGTAGGTGTGCTGATCCTGCTGTGGGGCGTGGTTCGCAACAGCGCGACCCGCTACATCTGGGTGCTTGCCGACCGCATGGAGAAAGACCCGCGCGCCGAGGCACGCCGCCGCCTTCGCGGTCGGCGCTGGCCTCAGCTGGGGGTGGCGGCGGTCAACCTTGTGCTGTGGTCGCCCGCGCTCTATGTGGTCTTTACGACGCTCAAGGATATGCTGGGCAACGTTTCCGATGCGCTGTTCACCTTTGTAAGCACGCAACAGCTTAACTTGCCCGAATGGACGAACGCCCTGCTGCCGCTGCTCTTTGCTTTCCTGGTGTGCTATATGCCGCTGTTGCCGATTCGCCGTTTCCTTACCTGTAGGTTCGCCACACGGCCAGTGCATGGCACGACGGCCGTCCGGCAGGCCGCGCAGCCTGCGGCGGCGGAATCTATGGCCACTTCCTCCGGGGGGCCGCAGCTCATGGCGGAGCCGTATGGCGCGCAGCCGGGTGTAGGGTACGCCTACACGCACAACGCTTTGCCGGAAGAGGATGCATATTCCGAGCCGGCCTTCGAACCGGAAGTCCACACGGAGCCGATGCCGGCGTATCGTCCGGCATACCATCCGGCACAGACGGCGACCACGCCGGAACCCGTGCCAACTGTGGATATGGCGCAGCCGGAACCTATGCCGGAAGAAGCTGGAGCGGAGGAAGCGAAAACGCAGAATGCCTCCGTAGAGCCGGAAAACAGAAACGGAGTGTAACGCACGCCGCTGGTATTCGCCATTCGTTCCGTGTGTAAGAAAGGTAAACGCATGACCGACCATTACTTCACCGCTTCGCCGCAAAGCGAGCATCAATCATTTCGGTTTGAAACGCACTATCGCGGCCACACGCTGCTGTTTGAAACGGATAGCGGCGTGTTTTCACGATCGGGGCTGGACCGCGGCACGGAAGTCCTGCTGGACGCCCTGCCGGAAAGCGTAGAAGGCCGCGTGCTGGATATGGGCTGCGGTTATGGAGCGCTGGGCATCAGCATGCAAAAAGCGTATCCGACTTGCGCCCTCACCATGGTGGACATCAACGAGCGCGCCGTGGCGCTGGCGGCGGAAAACGCGAAACGCAACGGCCTTACGGCCGAAACGCTGCAAAGCGACGGTTTCGCGGCGCTGGCGGGGCGCACGTATGACCTGATCGCCATCAATCCACCTATTCGCGCGGGGAAAAAGGTAGTCTACCGCATGTTTAGGGATGCTGCGCGGGCGCTAAACGAAAACGGTGTGGTGTACATTGTGATACGCAAGCAGCAAGGGGCGCCCTCCGCACGCGCGTACCTGCAAACGCTGTTCGGCGGTGTTGAAATCGTACGGCGCAGCGCTGGCTATCACGTGCTTCGCTGTGTATCGCCGCTTGGACAAACGGACGGACCTGAAAATCGCGACGCAAAGGAAGTTACGGATGATGACGAATCGCTATAACGACGCCTTTTTCAACGAACCTATCGACCGCTGCGGAACCGACTGCTATAAGTGGGATCAACTGACGGTTCGAGAGGGGCGTGAACTGCTTCCCATGTGGGTGGCGGATATGGATTTCCGCTGTGCCAACGAAGTGACCGAAGCGGTTCTGAGGCGTGCCCAACATCCGGTATACGGGTACACCGAGTCGTCCCCATCCGCAACGGAGGCGATGCTGCAGTTTATGCGCCGCCGTCACGGCATCAACCTGACGATCGAACAGCAGGCCATTCTGCCCGGCGTGGTGCCGGGACTGCGCGCGGCGGTCAATACCTTCACCCGGCCCGGAGACGGCATACTGGTGCAGCCGCCCGTATACGGCCCCTTTTATGATTCCGCAGTGCAAAACGGGCGCAGGGTTGTGGAGAATCCATTGCAGGCCGACGAAACCGGTCGGTATAGAATGGATTTAGAAGGGATGGAAGCGGCTTTCTGCGGTGGCGTGAAGTTAGCGCTGCTTTGTAACCCGCACAATCCCGTGGCGCGCGCGTGGAGCATCGACGAGCTTCGCGCGATGTACGCGCTGTGCAGGCGGTACGACGTTTTACTGGTCGCCGATGAAATCCATCAGGATTTCGTATACGAGCGCGGCGGTTTTATCAGCGCTCTTGCGCTGGACGAAAGGGAGGACGCGAATATCATCGTGCTCACCAGCGCCGGGAAGACGTTCAACCTGGCGGGATTGCAGCAGGGCGTGCTACTGACGCGCAATAGCAGGCTGTTGCACGCGATGGTGGAAAGCATGCGCCACGTGGGGATCACCGCGGGCAATATCTTCGCGCTTACGGCCACCGAGGCAGCCTACCGCTATGGCGATCCGTGGCTGGACGCGCTGCTACACTATCTGGATGAAGCCAGAACGCTGCTCGGGCGGGAGCTGGCCGCGCGTCTGCCCGAAGCGGTGATGAGTCCGCAGGATGCCACCTACCTTGCATGGCTCGACCTGCGCGCCTACGGCATGACCACGGCGGAGCTGGTACACCGTACCCATGCGCAGGGCGTGGCGTTTTCGCCTGGCACGTTTTTTGGAAAAACAGCGGGCGAAGGTTTCCTGCGGTTCAATTTCGGCTGTCCGCACAGCCAGACGCTGGAAGCGATCAAGCGGCTGGAAAAAGCGATCAAAGAAGGATAAACGACCGACGGAGTAATATGGAGGAACAAACGTGGAAACCGTGCAACAGATTATCGACGAAAGTAAAAACGAACTGATGAATACCTTGCGAAACTGGGTCAGGATCCCCAGCATCAAAGGGCCCGCCGAACCGGGCGCACCCTTTGGTATGCCGGTGCGGCGCGCGCTGGAAGCGGCGCTGAACGACGCGCAGGCCATGGGCTTTGCGACCCGGAACTTTGATCATTATGTGGGTGATGTGCGCATGGGCCCCCTCGGCGTGGACCCGCTAGGTATTCTCGTGCATCTGGATGTGGTGCCCGTGGGCGACGGCTGGACGGTAGACCCGTTTGCGGGCATCGTGGAGGGCGACCATTTTATCGCCCGTGGCACGAGCGACGATAAGGGCCCGGCGGTGGCCGCCCTGTTCGCGCTTAACGCTATCCGGCGCGCGGGCGTACCGCTGAAGCGCGAAGTGCGGCTGATTTTCGGCTGCGACGAAGAAAGCGGCTGGGAGGACATCGATTATTACAAGGCGCATTGCGAACTGCCTCGCACAGGCTTCAGCCCCGATTCCAGCTACCCCGTCATCAATACGGAAAAGGGTCTGCTGGTGCTGGAACTGCGCGCCAAACCCGCCGAAGACGGCTTGAAAATCATATCGATCGCCGTGGGGGAACGGCATAACGTTATCCCCGGTATCGCCACGGCGCTCATCGAGGGCGACGCGGAACTTGGCGAACGGATTAATCGCCTTGCTAAGGAAATGACGCTGGACGTAGAGGCGACGCTTACGGAGGGTGGACTGAAGCTGACCGCAACGGGCATCCTCGGCCACGCTGCTTACCCCGAAATTGCGCACAACGCCATCGGAGAACTGCTGCTGATGCTTCGTGCGCTGGGCGTAACCGGTGCATTACGGACGCTGGCCGACACCATCGGGCTGGAATATGACGGCGAGGGTCTCGGCGTGTCCGTTAAAGACGCGACCAGCGGGCCGCTGACCTGCAACCTGGGCATTCTCCAATACGATGAAAAAGGTCTGTACGCGGTGCTGGATTTCCGCTATCCGCTGTTAGCCAACAGCAGTCGCATCATCGAAACGGTCAAAGCCGCGCTGGGAGACGAGATCGAGGTGCTGAAAACCTCCGATAAACCACCCCATCACGTGGCCCCCAACAGCGAGCTGGTTATCGCGCTGCTGGACGCCTATCACAGCGAAACCGGGCGGCCCCGCGAGTGTGTTTCCACCGGAGGCGGCACCTATGCCCGCTGCCTGGAGGAAGGGGTCGCTTTCGGCGCGTCCTTCCCCGAGGAGGAGGATGTGGCGCACCACGCCGACGAGTATATTTCGCTGGATTCGCTGATGCTCAACGTGCGCATCCTCGCACGCGCCGTGGTGGCGCTGGCAGGCGCGGTAAACGCGGAGGTCGATTGAAACGGGCGTCGCCGGACACGAGCTCTTTACAGGGTAAAAAGACCGGCTTGGGAGGAACCATGAGACTGGATAAATTTTTAAAGGTTTCCCGCATTATCAAGCGCCGCACGGTCGCCAACGACGCGTGCGCCGGAGGGCGGGTGAGCCTTAACGGACGCGTAGCCAAGCCCGGCGCGGAAGTGAAGGAAAACGACGTGCTGGAAATCCGCTTTGGCAACCGCGTCGGTAAATACCGCATCCTCGGCATTCAGGAAACCGTACGCAAGGAAGCCGCGGCCGACCTGTACGAGGTCATGGAAGAGGACGCTCAAACCAAAGCGGAGCGCGGTCAGGAATGAAAACGTACGCTATCGTCCTGGCTGCCGGCAGCAGTATGCGCATGGGCGCGGAAACCAACAAGGTGTTGCTGTCGCTGCGGGGCGTACCGGCGATTATCCGCGCCATCGCGCCTTTCACAGGGCTTTGCGCCGGCGTGATCGTCGTAGCGCGTGAAAGCGAATTGGCACGGATGTGCGATACCCTTCGCCGCTATGGGCTGCTGGATCGCGCTGTGTTTAAGGTAGTTCCGGGCGGTGAGGATCGGCAGGCGTCGGTTGCCCGCGGCCTTGCTGCGCTGCCCGCGGACGCGGAAGGGGTACTGATTCACGACGGCGCACGCGCGCTGGTGACCGAGGCGGTCATCCGCCGGGTGCTGCTTTCTCTTCAGGAGCACGGTTCCGGCGTCGCCGCCGTACCGGTTACCGATACCATCAAGCGCGCCGGAGCGGACGGCCGTGTGGAAGAAACGCTGAACCGCAGCGTGTTATATGCCATGCAGACACCGCAGGCGTTTGTAACGGCGGATTTGCGGCACGCGCACGAAGCCGCCCAGCGCGACGGCATTCTGGCGACCGACGACGCCGCTTTGCTGGAACACGCGGGGATGCCGGTGTACCTGTGCGAAGGCAGCCGCGAGAATATCAAATTAACGACGCTGTTTGACCTGCGTTTGGCCGAGACGATCCTAAACGCGAGGGACGAGGAGGCGGAAACATGATGCGAATCGGGCATGGGATGGATGCGCACCGCCTTGTGGAGGGACGCGAGCTGGTGCTTTGCGGCGTGCATATACCGCACGAAAAGGGACTGCTGGGTCACAGCGACGCCGACGTGGCGACCCACGCCCTGATGGACGCCCTGCTGGGCGCGGCGGCGCTGGGCGACATCGGCGCGCTGTTCCCCGATACGGAGGAACGCTACCGGGGCGCGTGCTCGCTGGAACTGCTGGGCGCCGTGGTGCGCCGGTTGGAGGAGATCGGTTATGTCCCCGTCAACGTGGACGTAACCATCATCGCGCAAAGGCCGAAGTTGCGTCCCTACGTTGAGGAAATGCGTAAGCGGTTGGCGGATAAGCTGGAACTGCCCATCGGCTGCGTAAGCGTAAAAGCCACCACCACCGAGGGCCTTGGCCCGGAGGGGGAAGAACTGGGTATCACCGCGCACGCGGTTTGCCTGCTGCGCACGCTGGATGGCGGCGCACGCGCGTGAAGCCGCGCAGCCGACCCGGTCTCGCAGGCCGGTGGTCGGTTAACGAGCGTACTTTTTTCCTGCCGCTTTTGGCGCTAACGTTTGGCGCGGGAATAGGACTCGCACCCCACGTATCGGTGGGGTTATGGCCGCTGTGGTTCATCACGGCCGCGGCGCTGCTGTACGCCGCGCTATCCCTGCTGCGTCTGCCGCTGCGCTGGGTTTGCCTGCCGCTGGCCCTCATGGCGGCACTGTTACTCACCCAATCACGGTTGAACCTGCCCGCTGCACCGGCGGGCTTTTATGCGCGGATTACCGCGACGGAAGTCGGGCAGCCCGCGGCGCGGGACAGCGGCGGCCTCGCCCTGACCCTGTGCGACGTGACGCTGGACGGCGTTCCCCAGCCCGGCAAAGCCTACTGTACGCTGGACGCGGAAAGCGGCTTTACCGAAGGCGATTTGTTCGACGGAGCCGCCCTGAGCTTTCAGGGTTCGGTCTATCTCCCTTCCGGCAAGGCAAACGCCAATGATTTTGACTTTCGCATGTGGCTTTGTCAAAACGGAATCGGCTACGGCATGACCAGCATTAAGGGACTGACGATTCTGAATACCCCCGATACCGCGCCGGTGAAAAGCTTTGCCGCCCGTGTGCGCGTATTCTGCGCCGAGCGATTTGCGCAGCTGATGGGCGGAGAAGGTTCGCTGGCGATGGCAATGCTGCTGGGCAACCGGGACGCGCTTGGGCAGACGGAACAGCTTGCTTTCCAGCGTGCGGGTGTGGCGCACCTGATGGCGGTCTCGGGGCTGCACGTGGGGCTGTTGGCCACGGCTCTATTATGGCTGCTGGGCGCGCTTTCGCTGCGCAGGGGCATGCGCCTTGGTATCATGGCGGCATTCTTAACGTTGTATTGCATGGTAACGGGCTTCTCGCCCGCGTCGGTACGCGCGGCGGTGATGACGATGCTTGTGCTGCTTTCCCACGCGGCTGGACGTAAGCCGGAACCGTTGACCACCCTGTCCGCGGCGGCGCTTGTGGTGCTCCTGATCAATCCCCTGCAGCTGTTTTCCGCAGGTTTCGTGCTCTCCTTTACCGCCATGGCGGGCATTATGCTGCTCTATCCGCGCATTTTACGGGGCATGGATCGACTGGTGCCAAACCGCGATGTGCCCGATGCGTCTAAGCTTCGGTGTTTCACCCAACGGACGCTTGCCCGGGGCAAGCAGCTGTTTTCCGTAAGCCTTGCGGCGCAGATCGGGGTGCTGCTGCCTACGGCGGCGTACTTCCACCGACTGCCTCTGTACGGCATTGTGTTTAACCTCCTTGCGGTGCCGCTGGCGGGCCTATTGGTGCCGTTATATGCTCTTACGCTGCTGGTTTCCCTGCTGCCGTGGGTGGGGTGGATCCCCGCTGTTGTGTTGGGGTGGGCAGCGCGGATAGGCAGCGCGGGAATGTTGTGGCTCACACAGATCTCCGGCCTCTTGCCCTATGCGCAGGTGCGTGTGCCATCACCTAACCTCTGGGCGTATGCCGGACTGTTAGGCGGTGTGCTGGCATTTTCCGGCTATGTACGCGCCCGGTTCCGGACGCGGGCGCTGGCCGCGCTTCTGGTGGTCGCTCTGGCCGCTCTGGGCGCATATGCCGCCCGACCCGCAGCGCTGCGCTACTATCAATTCGCCGCCGGAAAAGCGGATGCCGCGCTAATCATGGATGGGGATGCGACAGTCGCCGTGGATGTGGGCAACTACGGATCGGAGGTTGCGTCCCGCCTGATGGCTGAAGGCCGGTCGCTGGATGCCTTAATCCTGACCCACCTGCATCTGGATCACGCGCAGGGGGTGAGCGTTCTGCTGGACGAAGGTATCGACATCGGGCATATTTACCTACCGGAGGGTACCGATAAAGTGCAGCTGAGCGAGGAATCCCGCGCGGTGTGGAAGCTGCTGCAAGCAACCGGGATACCGATTACGTATCTTGCGGCAGGGGATATGCTCCGCTTTCACGAATTGAGCATCAGGGTGCTCTGGCCCGAAAACGGGCGTACACGGAAGGGCATCGACGCCAATGAGCGTTCCATGGCGACCCTGATTGAGCTTGGCAGCCTGCGCATTCTCAACGCGGCGGACAACTCCATACGTTACGAACAGTATTTCGTCTTGCCCTGCGACGTGCTCAAGGTCGCCCACCACGGCAGCGCAGCTTCGACGACCGCCGCGTTTTTAGCCCTGGCGAACCCTACGGTCGCGATCGTTACCTGCGGGAGCGGTTCGGCGTCGCCCGCCGAGGAAACGCTGGAACGCCTGGAGGCGCATGGCGCGTGGGTATTGCGCACCGATGAGACGGGGGAGATTGTCATCCAAGTCCAAAGCGACGGTATCTACCGTGTAAAAACATACTTAACAGGAGAAGACGATGAACTTCAATGATTTTTTCGACGCGGTCAAAGTAGGCGAAACCGGAACGCTCTACCTGATGGAAGGAGCGGAGGAGTACATCAAGGAGCAGGCGATCGTGCGACTCCGGGGAAAGCTGCTTTCGCAGGACATGGAAGCCATGAATTACAGCGAGCTGAACAACCCGGCGGTGGATGAGCTGATTGCCGCGGTCGAGACGATTCCGCTATTGTCGGACATGCGCGTGGTGCTGGTGAAGGATTGCGATTTGCTGACTGCCGGAGAAAAAGGCGGGGAAGAGAAGCTGGAACAGTTACTTAACTATCTGGAAAAGCGCTCTCCTTCCACATGTCTGGTCTTTTCCGTGAAAGGTCGCGCCGATGGCCGTAAAAAGCTCTATCAGGCGCTGAAAAAGAAGAACGCCATCGTCGATTTTTCGCCTATGGGGGATGTGGAAGCCGCTCGTTGGGCCATGCGTACCATGCGTTCGATGGGCAAGCAGATGTCACTGACGACGGCGCAGAAGCTTGTTTTCACCGTCGGGCGGGATGCCTCGCTGCTCAGGCAGGAGATGGAAAAGCTGTTTGCCTACGCAGGCGAGCAGGATATGATCGCCGATGAGGATATCGACGCGATCTGTGTGCGCACGCTGGAATGTACGGTGTTTCAGATGGTGGACGCGCAGGCTTCCGGCCGCACCCACGATGCCTGCCGATTGCTCAACACCGTGCTGGAGGGCGGGGAAGACCGCTTTATGGTGCTTTCGATGCTTCTTCGGCAGTATCGCATCCTCTACCACGCCCGGTGCCTGCTGGAGGAACGCGCGCCCGCTTCGGCGCTGCCCGCCTTGCTGGGTATTCCGCCGTTCGCGGTTGCCCGCACACAGTCGCAGGCGAAACTCCATTCCAAGGAGACGCTCAAGGCCGCGTACGATGATTTATACGATCTGGAATACAGCCTGAAATCAGGCCGTATCTCACAGGAGGGCAGCGCCGAGGCGGCGCTGTTCCGGCTGGATTTTATCCTTGGAACGAACGCGAGCCGCGAAGTACAATAGTGCTTGCGATACGGACCATTGCTCGCTATAATGAATGAAATTGACCCGACAAGGGTGGGAGAAGGAGGCGTACCCGCAGTGTCCGATCAAGTGAAGCAAATTGCCATGCGTATTTTGGATCTTCGCGAAATCTCGGACTATACGGTTGAACGGATGGCAGCCGCGCTGGACGTACCCGTGGAGGAATATCAAAAAGTCGAATCCGGTGAGCTCGACATCCCTATCAGCTTACTGGTGAAGGTCGGCGAGATCTTTCACGTGGATATGACCGAGCTACTGACGGGCGAGACGCCCAAGCTGAACGTATTGAGCGTTACGCGGGCCGGCAAGGGACAGGATGTGACGCGCCATGGGCAGTACGTGTATAAAAACCTGGCGGTAAACTTTGCGCACCGTAAAATTGAGCCGCTTTACGTTACCGTGCCCGTGGGCGTTAACCGGGACATGGTTCCCAACAGCCACGAGGGGCAGGAGTTCGATTACATACTTTCCGGAGCGATGCACATCGTGATCGGCAAAAACGACATCGTGCTCAACCCCGGCGACAGCGTCTACTACGACAGCCGCACGCCCCACGCCATGCAGGCGGTGGGTGAGGAGCCCGTACATTTACTGGCGATGGTCATTCCCTGAGCCGACGGTCGAAAAACCCTAAGGAAAGGAAGCGCCATCCATGCTGGCGGATAAATACATACGAACGGATTTCACTTCTCAGGAGGATTTTGAAAAGCACTTTCAACTGAACATCCCCGAACATTTTCACTTTGCTTACGATGTGGTGGACGAGTACGCGCGCCTCTCCCCGGATAAACGCGCCATGATCTGGTGCGACACGCACGGACGGGAGCGCACCTTCACCTTCGGAGAGTTCAGCCGTCTGAGCGACAAGGCGGCCAATGTGTTCAAGGCGCAGGGCTTAAAGAAGGGCGATCCTGTGCTGCTGATGCTCAAACGCCGTTATCAGTTCTGGATTGCCGCGCTGGGGCTGCTTAAGGTTGGCTGCGTGCTGATCCCCGCGACGGCGCAGTTTCAAAAAAAGGACATCGTATACCGCGTGCAGGCCAGTGGCACCCGCGCGCTGATTTGTGTGGATGAGCCGGAAGTGCGGGAGCAAGTGCTGGCCGCGGCCGCTGAGTGCGATTCGCTGCTGGCTGTGTTTACACTGGGCGAAGCCGAGGGCTTCCTGAACTTCGATCAGTTGTTGGAGGAAGCCGACGAACGTTGGCAGAAGCCCGACGAACTGCCCGGAAACGACGACATGATGCTGATGTACTTCACCAGCGGCACTACAGGAATGCCTAAAATAGCGGCTCACACATGGACGTACCCCCTCGCCCAGACGGTGACAGCCTACTACTGGCATCATCTGGATGATTCGGATATCCACATCGCCGTGGCGGACACGGGCTGGGCAAAGGCCGGTTGGGGCAAGATGTATGGGCAATGGATCTGTGGCGCGACGCTGTTCGTGTACGATTTTGACCGTTTTGTGGCCGCCGATCTTCTGGCGCGGCTGGCGGAGTATCACGTGACTTCCTTTTGCGCGCCGCCCACGATCTACCGCTTTTTCATCAAGGAAGAACTGTCCCGTTACGATTTAAGCGCGCTGCGCTGGGCCAACTGTGCGGGCGAACCGCTGAACCCCGAGGTGTTCGATCAGTTTTTAAAGGCTACGGGAATCAAGATCCACGAAGCGTTCGGCCAGAGTGAGACTACGCCGCTGTTGATGACAAGCCGTTGGATGACCCCCAAAGCCGGCAGCACCGGCAGACCCTCGCCCGCGTACGACATCGCGCTGGTGGACGCGGAAGGCAACGATGTGGACGACGGCGTGGAGGGCGAAATCTGCATCCGTTTGCATAACGGGAACCCGCCGGGCCTGCTGACCGGCTATTACCGCGGCCGGGAGCAGACTGACGCGGTGTTTTACGGCGATCTCTACCATACGGGGGATTTGGCCTGGCGCGATACGGAAGGGTATTACTTCTTCATCGGCCGCAGCGACGATGTGATCAAATCCAGCGGCTATCGCATCGGCCCCTTCGAAGTAGAAAGCGCGCTGATGACGCACCCCGCCGTGCTGGAATGCGCCGTAACCGCCGTGCCGCACCCGGAACGGGGCAGGTGGTGAAGGCGACGGTCGTTCTTACGAAAAACCGTGGCTATCAGCCCAGCGAGGAGCTTAAGCGCGAGCTGCAGGAGCATGTGAAAACGGTCACTGCGCCCTACAAATACCCGCGCATCATCGAATTTGTGGAAGAACTGCCTAAAACCGTCAGCGGTAAAATACAACGTAAGCTTATTCGCAACCGGGACGAGGAAAAGCGCGAGCGCATGAATCGGGTCAGCATCCTCTGCCTTGGGGTAAAGGATATAACGGCCTCCTTGCGCTTCTACCGCGATGGACTGGGGTTTGAAACGACGGAGAAAGGCGATACGCCGCAGGTGGTCTTCTTTAACAGCCGTGGGGTGAAGTTGGAACTTTATCCGCTGCGACTGTTGGCCGAGGACATCGATCCCGCTGCTCCGCCCGTCACGCCGGGCGGTTTCGGCGGCATTACGCTGGCCTACAACGTGGCATCCCCGGCCGAGGTGCGTGCGGTTGTGGAAATGGCGCGCAGGGCGGGCGCGAAAATCGTCAAGGAGCCGCAAAGCGTTTTCTGGGGCGGCTATCACGCCTATTTTGCCGATCCGGACGGCTATTACTGGGAGGTCGCCCATAACCCCGGCTGGCAAATGGACGAGAACGGGGAAATCAAGTTCTAGTTGAAGAAGTAATAAAAAACGGAAACCCACCGACACAGCCGGTGGGTTTCCGTATGCGCGCACAGTCCCCGGACGGCCAGCCACGCATCACGCGACGTTAGTACAACCAGACGCACGGTTGGGGTCTGCTGCTGCAGCACTTTCAAGGGTTTGGCGGCTTTGGAACAGTCACCTGTTGGCAAAGCCTTTGTATTAGATATGTTTTATTGGGAAACCGCGTCCAGCGCCGCACGCTCTTGTTCCGTCAGCGTAAAGGTCATGGCCTGCGTGTTGTCTTCCGCCTGCCCGGGCGATTTGACACCGGTAATCACCACGCTGCCCGGCAGCGTGTCCCATATCCAGCCCACGGCCACACCGGCCAAGGGCACACCGTGCGCTTCGGCGATGGGACGCATGGCTTCCACGATACGTAAGTTTTGCAAAAGTTTCTCCCCATAGAAGTTGGTATACTCCGGGCGGCTGCGCCGGTCGTCGGCTCCGAAAAGGACGTCCGCGCCATACTTGCCCGTAAGGATGCCCTGCCCGAGGCTCCCCCAAGTGAGCGGAGCGGCCTCGAGCTGTGCGGCGATCTGGCGCATGGCGGCTTCATCGTCGCGATGTGCGAGGCTGAAATGGTTCTGAAAACTCGCGATATGTTCGCGGTAGGGGAGCAGTTCCGGCACGGCTTCCAGCGTGATGTTGCTTAGCCCGATGGCGCGGATGTCGCCACGTACTTTATGGGCGATGAGCGCTTCCATCATCATGGGGATCGGGGTGCAGCCATCCAGATTGTGCACCTGGTATAGGTCGATATGGTCGGTACGGAGCCGTTTCAGGCTTGCAGAGAGCGCTTTTTCGATGTAAGCGGGGCTGTTGTCCTGGAAAGTCGTGCCATTTTCCACACGCACGCCAAACTTAGTGGCGATGACCACTGTATCGCGGTAAGCGTGCAAGGTTTCGCCGAGGGTTTCCTCACTGCGGCCCAGCCCGTAGATATCGGCGGTGTCAAAAAAGTTGACCCCCACTTCCAGCGCGCGCAGCATCGCGCGTTCCACTTCGCTTCGCGATACGTTACCCCAGCCGTATTCGCCCGCGGGGCAGCCGCCCATGCACAGACGGCTGACCGAAAGCGGCGTTCCCTTGAGCGTGATCGTTTCCATCAATATAGCTCCTTATCGCTGCGCACTATCCGCAAGCATTCTGCGCAGTCCCTTGGGGTAATGGTTTTTAAGCAGTTCGTCTCCTGCTTTTACAAAGCCCAGCGCGAGCCCGGCGAAGGTGACGACGGCGTAGCCACGTAAGTTCGCGGACGCGGGAAGCGTTTCACCGCGCTGGTAGGCCAAGGTTTCCGTTTGCGTCAGCGGAATCAACGGAAAGGCGAAGGCGGGCGCGGCCAGCGCCAGCGCGTGATCCGGCCCGAACACCCGGCCTTTGCGCCGCCCCAGCGCCAGTCCCGCCCGCAAAACGCGGATACCCGCAAGCGGCGGCAAAGGCGGCGCGCAGAGCAGCGTTTCCCCCAGCATGGCGTTAGCCACGGGCGCGCCGCCCGGAATGGTTTCATCCCGAAAGGCGGAAAACGCGTCCACGCAGGCTTTTTCCGGCGCGTTCAGCGCCTGCGCGGGATGCAGGAGGGAAGCGGTGCTGGACAGTTGCCCCGAACCTGGCCCCGTTTTACGCAGCAACGCCGTAAAATGCCCTTCGCCTTCGATATCGTGCGGGTATAAACGCAGGCAGCCGTCGTGGGATGCGATAACGCAGCCATCCCCGACGGGGATAGAAAACGTCGCGGGTGTCAGCTCCGGGTGCGCCGCCAGCAACGCCGTTACGACGTCCTCGTTTTCCTCACGGCTGAATGTACAGGTGGAATAGCACAGCCGTCCGCCGGGTTTCAACATCGCGCAGGCTCTTTCCAGAATTCTACGCTGCCGTAGTGCGCAACGTGCGGGCGCTTCGGCATCCCATTCCAGCCGGGCCTCGGGGTGGCGGCGGAACATTCCTTCGCCGCTGCAGGGCGCGTCCACCAGAATCGCGTCAAACAGCAAAGGCCACACTTCGGCCAGCCGCTGCGGGTCGGCGGTAACCGCCAGCGCATTGACGACACCCATACGTTCCAAATTGCGGCTCAATATCCGCGCGCGGGAGGGGACGATTTCGTTGCATATGAGCGTGCCCTGCCCAGCCATGGCGATGGCGAGCTGCGTGCTTTTGCCGCCTGGCGCTGCGCAAAGATCCAACACGGTTTCGCCGGGTTTTACGTTTAGCACGCGTGCCGGGAGCATTGCGCTGGGTTCCTGCAGGTAGTACGCGCCCGCCTCGTGCAGCGGGTGCGCGCCCGCTGTGCTCGCAAGCGGCAGGTACCGGCCATCCGGTTCCCAGAGGATAAGCGCGCCCAACTCGCTAATGGAATCGGATAGCGGCGCTTGGGGAATTTTAAGCGGATTAAGGCGCAACCCGCGGCGGGGCGGTTGCAGCATGGCGTTAAAATATCGTTCCGCGTCGGCACCCAGCTGTGTTTTGATGCGCCGGATAAACGCTTCCGGCAGGGGCGCGACCGTCATGCCTGATCATCCTCAAGCCACTCGGGGAGCATCAGTGGCTCGATGGGGAAAAACCGCTCCTGCATGTCCGCAGGCAGTGCGGAGCGCAATCGCTCATACCCCGTGACCATGGCGACCGGTAGACCCAGACGGTTGCCAACCTTCTGCAGCAGCGTCTGGGAGGCTATCAGGTCTTGCACGTCCGTGCGGCGCTGGAGGTTTGCGTTATTCACCAGCCAATCGGGGCGCACGCGTGAACGTGCTTCGATCAACGAGAAAAGCGCGCAGATGTCCTCCTCGTTTCCGGAAAGGGGACGGAAGGGATTGACCACGTAAAGCACCTTCATCTGTTCGCGGACGTGCCGGATCAAAGGGGTATACCGCCCCAGTGCCGTCGCGCCCACCTCGTCGCCGCCCACGTCGATCACAACGTGTTCATACCGGCCCGGCTCGAACACGGACTGGATTTCAGCGGGCAGGGCGGGAATATCCACCGTGGAGAGAGCAAAGGAAGGCATCTTGACTTCAATGCCTTCCTTATTAAGCAGATCGGCGCGCTCTGCGCTGCGAAAGTAGGGGTTGACGATATCCAGATCCACCAACGCCACCGCGCCCAGCGCCGCATGGCGCAGATGCCGGACCAGCGCCAGCGAAAGCTCGGTTTTCCCGCTGCCGTAGTTGCCCAGCACGATATAAAAGGTCGAATCGAGGCAGAGCATGGTTACTCCTCGCTTTCGGACGGTTTTTTCGGGTAGACGGGCGCGCGGAAGGCATTGGTAACGTCGATGGTGGATTGCAGATCGCGGATGGTGGGCGGATTCTTTTCGTCTATCCCGTCTACGAAGCTGCGTGCCTTTTTGGCCAGCACGTCCAGCGCGCGCGGCTTGGCGGCGGTCACGGTGGGTTGTGCGGTGGAAAAGGGCGCAAAGTTGGGGTAAGTCGCTCGGTCGCTGCGGGTATCGGCCAGTGTACCCTGTGGCGTCAACCCGATGTTCTGCTGCAGCGTTTCCGTATCCAGCCCCGGGTGTACCGCGGCGTGTGGGGCGTACAGCTGTTCAGGGTCCATTGGCGGGGCAAAGCCGGAAGCAACGTCCCGCAGATACCGCTCATCCTGTTCACGGCCCGTAAACGGGGGCGCGACGGGAGTTACGTTGGGCGCGAAATCCTGAAAGCTGTTATGCGGCGATGTCCATGCGGACAGATCATCGTCGAACCGTGGCTCGCCGGCCAGCGACTCCGGCTCTACAGCCGCGCGATACGCTACGGGAGCGTAGGCGATTGTCGGGGCGAAGCTGCTATCCGGCGGATACGGATGGTAGGATGGGGGCGTGTCATCCGTATTGGCAGGAGCGGCGGAGGGCAAGGGCGCGTATTCGAACGTCGGCAGTTGCGCGGGGGCAGACTCTCCCGCGGAGGCGAACGCGGTGTCCGGCTCGGGCGGGGTATAACGGTAGGCCGGTGCGAAACCGGCGCTGGCAGGCGGCTGCACCACGGGTTGGTAGCGTGTGGTGCGCTCTGCGTACGTTTCGGTGGGCGTAATAAAACTCTCCGGTTCGGTGTAAACGGGCGGAGGGGCGTACAGATCGGGGCCGGCCGGGGCGTGTTGCGCGTTATGCCGATTATTCTGCTTTTGCACCCGGCGTTGATTCCGCCGGGAACCCCATACATAAAAAGGGCGCCAACGCAGCAGGTAAATCACGCGATCTGCCACAAAGCCGCCGACGCATAGCACCAGAAAGACCGCCTGCCAATGGAGGCTTAGCAGTTGCCATAGCGTTGTGCTGCTCTCGCCGCTGAGCATTGCCCAGGCAGCGTTGAAAAGCGAACGGAGCCAGCCCAACAATATGGACAGAATCGCATTGGTAAAGGCGTTCATCCATCGGCTCCTTTCTGTGAAATGCTAATTCGCCGTCACGCTGAGCGATACGTTCTGCGGCGTGACGGTATAGGACAGGCTTTGCTTGTCCTCGCTCAGTATGGCGAGCTGCACCGGCTGCGCGTAGGTGCCGGCCGAAAGCCCCTGGGCGGAGACCGACGCCTTCAAGACGGAGGATTTAAGGGAAGCAACAATGAGTTCCGGGCCGGAAACGGTTACAGAAACGGTTTGAGTGATGCTGGCCGCGCTTAGCCCCACACCTGTGTCAACCATGGAAAGATTGACGTTGTCAAATGTCCTGGATAGTATTACGGGTCCAATTTCTACCGAGACCATCACGCTGTCTGCGGAGAGATAGACCAATTCCGACGGCTTACGCACCTTCACTTCGCTGGTGAAGGAAGAGGACAACCCGCTCACGTCCACCGCCTTATCCACAAACAGTTCGTCCAACGCGCCGAGCGCCGTTTCTCCGCCCGCGGCGATCAAGATGTTCGGCGTTACGGAAATGGATTTCACCTCGTAGCCATTGGCGGGCGTGCCGGTAGTGAGCGCAAGGGTGTTGAGCGAAAGCGTTTTGGTGGGATAAAGCTGCTCCTCCACCACAATGGAGCGCAGCAATACCCCGGAGCTGCTTGCTTCCAGCAGGGTGCTGTCCAGCACGTTGCCGCCTGTATCTTCATAACGCAGCGCCAGCGCCGTGCGTACCAGTCCGGTTTGCGCGGGTAAAAGGGAAACGTCGAACGTTACGCCGACACGCGCAATCTGGGAAACAACGCTTTCCGGCCCGCTGACCGTTATCGTGGAGGGATCCAGCGTAGGCGTGGTGCCGTAGTACCCCGTGGGATAATCACCCATCTGGTGTACAGTCACCGGCACGCGGTAGTTGGCAACGTAGCTATCCACCAAAACGGTCATGGTTTCGGGAGAAATCTCCGATACGGTGCCGTAGGTAGTGGTGGATGTGGCGGAGATCTTCAGCGTCTGTTCGCCCGTCGCGGTGATCTTGGAAAGATCAATGCGCGGGTTGTAATTAGAGGAGATCACGTTGGTATACTCACGCTGAGGAACCTCCACGCGCAAACGAACCAACGCGGAATCGGCCTCGATGCCGCTGATCACGATCAAACCGTTGCGCCTGAGCGTATCGCTGCCGGTGATGGTAACGGGCACATCGTTAAAGACACGCTCGCGTGTGAGGGTAGGATCCTGGGTAATGAGCCCCGCCCACAACGAGATCGCCAGCACCAGCGCCAGCAGTTTCCAAAGCAGATTGTGGGAGAGCAGACGCCAGAACTTTTTGGGAAGCTGCCGTAACTCGGCGCGTAGAGAACGTTCGATCGGCTCCGGTTGGACGGGTTTATGCTCGGGCTCTGCGTTCATGCCGCCCCTCCTTTCCGCCGCTTGGTCTTTTCCAGCAAAACGGACCAGAGGCTGTTTTCTTTCTGGTGGTACATGGAAAGGAGAACCTGTTCTAGCGCCACACGATCCAGATGGCGCGTCAGCCGCCCGTCTCTGGCCATGGAAATGATGCCCGTTTCCTCGCTGACGATCAGCGTAACCGCATCGGTTGTTTCGGTAATGCCCAGCGCTGCGCGGTGACGTGTTCCCAGTTCCCGGCTGATGCTCTTGACTTCGCTGAGCGCCAAAATACACGCCGCCGCCATAATCTTATTGCCGCGAATGACCACCGCGCCGTCATGCAGGGGAGTGTTGGGTTCGAAGATGTTTTCCAGCAGCGCGCTGGTGATGCGGCTGTCCAGCCGTGTGCCGGTTTCGATGATGTCCTTGAGGCCGATGCGCTGCTCAAATACAATCAGCGCGCCTACACGCCGGCGGCTGAGCGAGAGAATGCAATTGGTAATCTCGCGAACGATGTGTTCACTTTCTTCCTGATCGCTCAGGTGGGTCGAATCTCTTACCGCGCCGCGGCCGATCTGCTCCAGCGCCTTGCGCAGTTCCGGCTGGAAGAGAATCACCAGCACCACCGCGCCGTTGTTGACGATGTTGAGTAAAATCCAGTTCAGCGCCGTGAGCCCAAAAAGATCGCTTACCCAGCTGGCCAGCACCAACATGACAAGGCCTTTCAGCACTGCGCTGGCGCGTGTTTCCCGGGTGAGCATCAGCAGTTCGTACAATAAAAAGGCGACGATCAGGATATCAAGGAGGTCGGTGATGCTGGGGCGGTTGAATACATTCCAAAGAACGTTCTGTATTTGCGTCCACAGCGTCTGCATGCGTTCATTGCCCCTCTTTCTGTTAAAACGATCGTTTCACCCAACAATTATACTACATTTGGTGGGATAGATAAACCCCGCGGGGTAAATTTCACGGTGTTTACGATACGTTCACATAACGTTTCCAAGGGGTAGAAGCATCCTTTGGACGCATATTTCACACATCAGACACACGGCTTTGCAAGGCTTAGGGAACATGATATAATA
>JAJFVI010000031.1 GCA_021371895.1 Eubacteriales bacterium
CGCCCGACGAATGCAAGGTTAGCGCTAAAGCAGAGTAACGGGTGTGCATTTGACGCTTACAGATCTGAGCCTGGATAATGCGATACTGCGGGATGTAAACTCAAAAAACTTCTAAGCCCGATCAAGCAGAAGACAGCCGTCCAATACGCGGCGAAAGAATACCACATTACAGAGCGACAGGCTTGTCGGGTACTGCATGTAAATCGAACTGCCTATCGGTATCAGGTGATTCGGTTGCCGGACGAGGACGATATCAGGGCAAAGGTGATCGCGTTGGCTGCAGGCTATGGCCGGGTGGGGTATCGGATGGTTACAGCCATGATGAACAATGATGGAATTGCCATCAATCATAAACGGGTGGAGAGAATCTGGCGGGAAGAAGGATTACAACTCCCCAAGAAGCAGACGAAAAAGAAGCGCATATGGCTCAATGACTGCGGCTCGATCGGCATCGCTGATATGCTCCACCAGCATCAAGGAAGCCGCAAGCCAAGGAAATCAAGGCTTGCGGCTTTTTATATATTGATGGGGAAAGTGGGCACAGAATGTTTTGCAGTTGTTGGACATAAAAGTGGACACAAAGAGACCGGGGGAATCGACTGATATAAAAGGGAATACTAACTTCCTAATGAGGACTTGATTGTGACAGTTGCGTATATCCCACACATCGTATATCGGTCTGCGCTGTCAAGAGGGGGTTAATGCCTTTTGTCAACAAGCCCACTACGGGACGTTCTCCTATTGGTTTGTGCTTATTGCTTCAAACTGCCGCTGATTGTATGCATAATTAGCATATTGCCAGCCTAAAAACGTTTGGGGTACAATGTTGCTGTGGAACTGCCTGTCTGGTTTTTGATGTTATCCAACCCCCGTGCTTTAGGAGAGGTTTTTTGTCACGTCTTTTTTCTTGCTTACAAATAGATGTTTTCAGGGCGGTTCTCAAGATGTTACTCTCTTTCATCTCATGTGCGCTGTCGGCTGCGTTTCCGTTATCTATAGTTTGCGAAAGCCTCACATGCCAAAGATAATCTCCGGCAATAGCGGCAGGATCAACTTGCCTGCGGCGTTCACAAGCCCGAAATCCATCTGTTTGTAGCACCAGCAGGCATACCCTATTCCCAGCCTCCGCAATTCCCTTATCAGATCGCGCAGGTACGCGGCGGTAGCAGCCGGGTCGGTATGATTGATTACGCCGAACTCACCGCAGTACAGTGGCTTTTGCGTATAGTGCATAAAGTCTGCCGCCTTGTTCAGATTTTGAGCCATCTGCGCCTCGTCGTTGCGCTGAAAGACTAAGTTGGGGTACCGGCTGGCGTAGGCGGGGTGCCCTGTCATATAATCGTATAAACCGGAAAATTCGCAGGGATAGCCATAGGCATGCGCGAAAGTGCGCATATCCTCGTCGAAAGGCGCGTTTTGGTGCGTGAAGGGGTTTGGTTCGTAATAATGGAAATTATAGATAATATGCTCGTCACTGGTGAGCGTGAGCGAGCACAGCTCATTTACGTCGTTCATCTTATTGCTGCCGATGTATACGACTCGTTCCGGTTCGCGACTGCGGATGACTGCCAGCACCTGCGGGTACAGCCGGTTCCACAGGTAGCCGGTGCCGTCGGTGATCTCATTGAGCAACTCGTATCGCACGCCGTTGTCTGCGCCGGCGAAATGGCGGCTGACGCTGTCCCATACGTTCAGCATCCGTTGCGTGTTTTCCGGCAGAAAAAGTGTGTTGAATTTCCGGTTCGGGTCGAAGGTCATCCCTTTTACGAAATGTAGATCAAAAATCACGCCGAGGCCTCGCCTGCCGCACCATGTAACGCACTTGTCCATGTAGCGGAGGCTCTTGTCGTCCAGCACCCCGCTTTCGAAGGGCAACCGTACGTGATCCGCACCCCAGGAAGCGATGACGTCGATGTCCTTCTCCGTAATGAAATTTGCGTAATGTTCGTCCAGGTCAGTGCCGGGCAGATACTGGCTCAGCCAACCCCCCAGATTGATTCCCTTAAGGTAAGTATAACGGCTCATGTTTTGCGTTCTCCTTCTCGATATTGGCTGGGTGTGCAGCCGGCATATTTCTTAAACGCCACATAGAAATTCCGCAGATTCGGGTATCCCAGTTGTTCGGCGATTTCGTAGACTGGCGCGTCCGTGCGCAGCAGCAATTGACACGCCCGCGTAATGCGCATTTCAGTAAGACAGGCGTGAGGGGTTTTGCCGGTCTCCTTTTTAAACAACTGTCCCAGGTAGGTTGGGCTCATATAGAAGGTCTGGGCCAGTTCCTGCAGGGAATAGTTCCGGCTGCAATCCTCGGCAAAAAGTGCGAGGATACGCTGGGACACACAGGGCGGACGTTCGCTGCGGATACGCGCATCGTAAGCGGCGATACGTATGCACAGCCGCGTGTACCATGCGCGCAACTCTTCCAGGTTCTTGTGCTTGAACAGCTCTTCCATATTCATCCGTTCGCCGATGATCTCATAGGCGTCCCCGCCGTGCTCCAATACGCCGCGCATCGAACGCAGGATGTCTTCTACGAAGAGGTAACGCAGCGTATCCGGCTCGCTGTGCGCCTCTTCTAGAACGGTAAACAGCGCTTCCACCTGCCGGGCGATCTCGCCATGGTTGTCCGTTTCGATCGCCGCATCCAGCGGCGCATGATCCCAGCTGTCAATACTGGTCCATGCGCTGGCGTCGTCCTCACGCAACCAGCGTCGGCTGCAAAGGATGTCGCTATCCTGCATCAGCCAGCGTGCGTCCAGCAGCTTACGCGCTTCCAGGTAACAGGCGCGAACCTTATCAAAGGAAGTGATCGGTTCGCCGTATGCCACGATTGTACGCCCGACGCGCGCGGTAAGCTTGTTTCGCAGGTCGCTCGCCATACGTTCAGGCGAACCGCAGTTTTCCATCAGACAAGCCGCCCGCGTGCGTTCCAACGCTGCCGTAACGCACACAGGCGATTGCAGGGCGTTCCACGCAGCACTCCAGTCTGCCTGCTCGTCCTCGTCTTCCTTTAGGACGTCCAGCAGGAACAACGTGCAATCCCGTAATGTCAGGCCATAGGCAACGGCGTTCTTTTCCGCCTCCTCCGTGCCCCGCCCGTGCAGCAGGTCCACCAGCCAGCGTTCGCGGCAGGCGATGACGCCCTTTTGCAACTGATGCGCCAGCATCCGCTCCTGTCTTACTTCCTGCGAGGCGCGTTCCAACGCCGAAAGCAGATGATCCAGATCGACGGGTTTGAGCAGATAGTTTTGTACGCCCTGCCGCATGGCCTGCTGGGTATAGGCGAAATCGCCATAACCGCTCAAGATCACGCGACCGACCTTATGCCCGTGCCGGGCGATCTCTTCCAGCAAGTTCAAGCCATTCATGCCGGGCATCCTGATATCCGTGATCACAATATCCGGCTGAGCGCTATCGAGGATCCGTAGCGCCTCTACGCCGTCGCACGCCTCACCGACGATTTCGTAGCCGCCGCAAACGCCAATCAGTTCGATCAGGTGCAGGCGCACCTTGGGTTCGTCATCAACAATCAACACTCGCATCCGGCGCAACCTCCAAAAGGGTCAATGTGACGCGCGTGCCTTCATTTTCCGCGCTGATCAGATCAAATCGGGCTTTATCGCCGTAATAGAGCATCAGGCGATCGTATACGTTTTTCAGCCCGATGCCGTGCAGGTTCGCCCTTGTGCCAAGGTGCAGCGTTTGACGCAATTCCTCGCGTGTCAGTTCATCCATGCCCACGCCGTCGTCCTCCACGCTCAGGATGACCGTATCCTTTTCGCGGCGCCCGCTCACGGTAACGGTTCCGCCTCCGAGCTTCATCGCTACGCCGTGGGTGACGGCGTTTTCCACCAGCGGCTGCAAAAGCAGCTTAGGCATTACGATGTTCATCACGTCCGGCGCAACGTCGATGCGGTAGCGAAGCTTATCGCCGTAGCGGAACTGTTGTATCTTCAGGTGCTCGTCGATATTCACCAGTTCGTCGCACAGCCGCACCGTATCGCTTTCCCAGGAGGCGATACGCCTGAGGTTGCGCGCCAGCAGGTTTACGATTCCCTCTGTTCCCGTGAGGTGCGTGTGAATGCCGAATTGAACGGCTTCCAGCGTATTGAATATAAAATGCGGATTGATCTGGCTTTGCAGAGCGTAGAGCTTAGCCTCGCGTTCTGCTATTTCCAGCTCGCGCTTTTGGATGCGGATCTCCGCGTTTTCGTTTACCAGATTGTCCAGCCGTCCCGTCATACCGTTGAGCGAGGTCGCCAGCGCACTAACCTCGTCCTCCCCGCCGACGTTGACCCTCACGGAAAAATCGCCCATGCTCACCTGCGCGATGCCGCTGCTGATGGTGGAGAGTCTGCGCGTGAGTCCATTGGCGAACCAGACCGAGAGCAGCCCCATCAGCGTAAGGATGATAAAGCCCAGCCCAGAAACGACCGTGCTGTTGGCGTTGGCCAGCCTGTGCAGCTCCTCCGCTGTTTCCGTTTGCACCAGGTACCAATCCGTGTTGCAATCGTCCACTTGAAAGGGGATGATGATTGCCTCATGCTTTTGCCCTGCCAGCGTTAGCTCGGCCTCGCCCTCCTGCGTGTGGTTCAGCGCCTGGGCAAGTTCCGTATCGGTTGCGTTTTGGCCGATCAGGGATTCCACGCTGCTTAAGACGATGCGCCCTTCGTGAGAGATAATCGAGGCGCTGCCGGCCTCGCGTTCGGTGCCCACCAGCCGCTGCAGGCTGTCCGGGTCTATTCGTACGCAGAAAAGCCCCACCGGTTGCTGGTACAGCGACAGCACCCTTGCCGCCACCAGGCGGGGCTGGCCTTTTTGCTCAATGCTCACCATCGTCCACACGAGCCGGTTGTCAAGCAGGTGTTTCATCAGGTTTTCTTCCTCGCTTCCCGACACCAGCGCGTGGATTTCGCTCTGGTTGGTGACCACAGTTGGGTTGTTGGTATACAGCGAGGCGGATAGAATTTCGGAATGCAACTTCAGGTAACGGTTGATCGCGGGTTGGATGAGGTTGTAATAGCCCTTGATGCTCGAATCGGGGTAGGTGTACTGGTGGTGGAAATAAGCCCAGACCTCGGCGTCGGAACAGAAGTCCGATAGCACATCCGTAATGCCGTTGAGCGTGTATTCCATATTTTCGCTCAGTACCAGCGCTTCCTTTTCGCTGTCCTGCAGCTTCTGACGCACCAGCATTTGATCAAACACATGCAAAAAGCCGTACCCCAGCAGTACGCAGGGAATGATGAGGATGAACACGTAGGAAAACAGGAGTTTTGAGCGGATATGCCGAAAACGCGGAAGCATTGAGCCCCGCGTGCCGGAGTGGTTTTCACGTTTCATATCCCTCCCCCTTTCTCAGGGAAAGGAGCCGCGGAGGTTTTCCGCGGCTCCTTAAGGCTTAGTTACTTCTGCCCACCCCAGATTTCCATACGATCCAGAATGGCTTGCTTCATCGCGTCCTCCCAGAGGTTGATTTTGCATTCATTATACAGCTTATCCACCATGCTTGCAAAGTTCGCGTCAAACTCTTCCTGTGTCTGGCTCATCACCACGGTGGGCACCTCGGTATGGCGCACCGTATCGGCCTTGGTCAGTGCCAACTCCGCATCGCTGCCGGCTTGGATTACCAGCGTCCAACCATAGCCGTAGGGCGTCGGCGTGCCCGAGGTATCGAAGTTATCGCCCCAGCAGGTGATGCCATAGGCGTCCAGAACCTTCTTTGTCCAGTCATCGGCGTTGCCGTAGAAGGCTTGCTTGTTCTGCGGGCAGGCATAATCGCCGTCGTCCAGCTTCATGCTGCCGTAATACAGGGGCCACCAGCCCAGACAATCAATGCCTTCCTGATAGCGGTAGTTGGGATCGGTGGCGAACTTCTGTGCCACTTCTTCCTTCCATACACGCTTGCCGTCTATCACATCGTAATGTACGCCCTCGATGCCCCAGTTAAAGAGGATGTTGCCTTTGAGGCTGGCGATGTAGTTGATGACCTTCATAGCCAGCGCCGGATCGCTGCAGGAGGTGGAGATGCCCACGCCGTTATCGTAACTTTCGCAATACACGTTGCTGCGATCGACCACCGATTCATCCGCAAGGATCGGGAAGCGAGCGTAGCAGCGTTCCGGCATCCCGGCGGCCCGCAAGGCGGCTTCGGAATCGGAGGCGAGGCTCGCGTTGTAGATCATGGCGAGTACGCGGCCGCTGGCGACCTGGCTGTTGAACTCGTCGTACTTGGTAATAAAGGCATTTTCACTCAGCAGATTGTTCAGGTACAACTTGTTGAGGAAACTCACATAATTCTTGAAGTAATCGGTAGCGGTAAAGTAGGTAACATCGTAAGTCTGCTGATCGACGTAAGCGTTGCTGTCGTCGGTAAAGCCATTGACCCACAGCGCGGGGTTGTTGACCGTGTGGTTGTAGCCCCAGCTGTCTGCCCAGATGCCCCAGGGGATAAAGGGGGTGCCATTGAGATCGGGCTGGATAGCCAGATAGTCGTTGAGCATCTGGTACACGTCGTCCAGCGTCTTGATGGTGGGATAGCCCAGCTTATCCAGCACCTCATATTGCACCATAAGGCAGGCACCGGGATCGGTGATCTCCTCGGGGCGGTTCCTGGGTGAGCCGATCCAGTAGATGTTGCCATCGTCGGGGTAGCGGAGCTTGTTGATGGAATCGCCCCACGCGGCAAGCACGTCCTGCCCGTCGCTTTCCAGCAAATCGTCCAGCGGCAGCAGCGCGCCGGCCTCGATCATGCGCTCGTCCACGCGGAACATAATATCCGCGTAATCGCCGCTGGCGATCATGGTTGATGTCTTTTCTTCGGTACTCATGCCGCTGACGACCTCGATTTCCAGGTTAACACCCAGATCGTCCTCCATCTGCTTAATGGTGGTCGCGTTGTTGATAAGGTACTGATCCAGTTCCTCTGTGAAGTCGAACACGGTCAGCGTTGGCCGAGCATCCTCGGCAATCGCGCCTGCGAGCGGGAGCGCGAGCCCGATGACCAGCATCAGCGCCAATAGCAACGAAAGTCCTCTCTTCATCTTGATTCCTCCTTGATTATAACAACAGGCGTTTCGCCTGTAGTTTCAGCCCTTGACACCGCCCAGCGTCAACCCTTGGATGAAATAGCGCTGCATAAACGGATACACGCACAGAATGGGCAGCGTTGCCACCACGGTGATCGCCATGCGGATGGATTGCGGCGTGCTGGTTACGGTGCCGCCGCTGAGCAGGCGGCTTTGCACGTCCTCGTAGTTCTTGATGGAGGCGGTGGACTTGCTGAGCACTTTAACCAACTCGTACTGGAGCGTGGTCAGGTCGGTGCCCTTGGTGTAAATATAGGTATCGTACCAGCTATTCCACTGATCCACCGCCGTAAAGAGCACCAGCGTCGCCACAATCGGCAGGCTCAAAGGGATGATGATGCGGATCAGGATCATCAAATCGTTAGCGCCATCGATCTGCGCAGATTCGCGCAGGCTGGAGGGAAGCTGGTCGATAAAGCTCCGCGCAACGAGCACGTAAAACGCGTTGAGCATGAACGGGATGATGTAGACCAGAAAGTTATTCAACAATCCAAGGTTCCTGATGACAAAGTAATAGGGGATCAGGCCGCCGCTGATGTACATGGAAATGACGACCATGCGCTGCAGAAGGCCGCGCATCACAAAATCTCGGCGGCTAAGGCAATAGCTGAACATCATAATGCAGAATACCGAAACCGTGGAGCCGATGACCGTGCGCAGGATGGAATTGATAAACGCCGTTAGCAAGTTGCGCATCTGTAATATCTGCCGGAGATTATCCAGCGTGAATTTCCGCGGCCAAAGGTACACACCTCCGCGAAGCGTATCCAACGGTTCGTTGAGCGCCAGCACAAACACGTTCCAGAAGGGATAGAGCATTAAAACGCCCAGCAGCGTAAGGACTGCATACAGGAGTGCGTTACCGATACGTTCGCTCGGCGATCTGTACGAAAGTTTACCTTTCATCTGTTGCTCCTTCTTCACAGGATGCCGCCTTCGATAAAACGGGTGGACAGTTTGTTGGCCGACCAGACCAGCAGCAGGCTGAACATGGAGTTGAATATGCTCAGCGCCGTGCTCATGGAGTAGCGCGACATCTGCATTCCATAGGTGTAGGCATACACAGCAAGGTTTTCGGAGTAGTTCACCGTCATATCGTTGCCCATCAGGTAGCTGGGGTCGAACCCCGTAGCGTTAAGGAGATTGCCGATGTTGAGCACCAGCAGCATCATAATGGTGGGCATAATACAGGGGATGGTAATGTAGCGGATTTTCCCAAAGCGAGTGACACCATCCAGCGTCGCGGCTTCGTACAGTTGAGGGTCGATTGCGGTGATGGCTGCCAGATACAAAATCGCATTCCAGCCCATTTCCTTCCACACCTGCGAAAAGGTTACGATACCCCAGAAGCTCGTTTCCTTTGACATATAGCTGACGGTTTCGCTCGTGATCCCTAGACGCAGGAGCACGTCGTTGAACAGTCCTTCTGACGAAAGAAAGGTGTAAAAGATGTTGCTCACCACAACCCAGGAGATGAAATGCGGAAGATAGGAAACGGTTTGAATGGTACGCTTGAAGGCGGTGGAGCGAACTTCGCTCAGCAGCACGGCTAGCCCGATGGCGCTGAAGGTGCCAAAGAAAATGTTCAGTCCGCTCATAGCGAAGGTATTGCGGAGTACCTCATAAAAGCGATTGTCCGTGATAAATTCCGCGAAGTATTTCAGCCCCACCCATTCCGAGCTGAATATGCCATAACGAGGCTTGTAATTCACAAAGGCCATGCTCCAACCCATCAGCGGTGCGAAATTGAATACCAGCATCCATACCATAAACGGTAGAGCCATCGCCACCAGAATGCGCTGGTTCCAAAGCTTTTGGGCTAACGTGCGTTTTACCATGTCCGCAAGCTCCTTCCTTTTTCCATTTTTATCTTATCCAAACGCACGCATATACACAATGAAGAAAAGTAGGATTGATGGTGAAAAAAAGCTGGGGAAACGCCGCGCAATAAGCACATCAATGGTCAACTCCCAATTTTGTACATAATAATAAAGTTAGAAAACGAAAAGGTTTACCGCACAGCGGGCATTGTGTAATACCTCCGGCAAACTTACAGCAGCGGAGCCAGCCCCCACACCTAAAATACGAAAAATTATATTTGTTAACGCTTGAATTTTCGGTTCCTGCTGTTGCAAAGAATCGGAAAATTCAATCATACCGCTAAATCTCTGTAATATAACTATGGCGATTTCTTTGAGAAATTCACAGTTCCACGAACTGTCAGAATTACCTTGTTCGATAATCGAAAACAGAAGCGGCAAGGTTGATACAGCTACCTATTTCGTACTGCTTCTGGAAGATCGGAAACACGATAATCAGCGGCAACGTGATGAACGTGCAGCCGGCCAGGATCAGCTCCCAAGGGATGGAGTAGTAGTGCGCGGATGTATTGAGCGTGGGCAGGATGACCATAATAGGCATATGTGTAAACTGCTTCTTCCGCACTATATTTCAAGTTTTGAATGGTTGTATATTGACCGCTATTTTTCTCAAATTCAACAACCAGCATGATCCGCTATAAACGACGGATGGATAAAATATCGGCGTCACGGAATGAAAATCAAATCGTTGAGCGATCATTCTTTACAGGAGAGAATTTCAAAAATCAAACCCACAAGCGCGCTGTTCTGCTATAATGGACGCAAGCACAGAAACATACGAAAGCCAGAAGGAAGTGTTGCCGATGGATGAAAAGCTGCAGTTTCCGGAATCAAAAAATCTGGATCTGAATCTGTATAAGGACGACAGGGCCTTTCTGATCGCAAAGGCACTCGCATCGCGCGTGCGGATTGAGATTCTAAAATCCCTCTGCCAAAAGAGCATGAATGTGAAGGAACTGGCCCAGAAACTGGACCTGCCCGTATCTTCGGCGGCGCTCGACGTCCGGATTTTGGAGGAGGCAGATCTGATCCGCAGCGAAAC
>JAJFVI010000051.1 GCA_021371895.1 Eubacteriales bacterium
GTATAATCCCGGTCAAACAGCCGCGTCGCTGCGGTTTCGTTCTCCCGCCAGAAAGGATCGTCAATCAACCCGGCGTTTAGCAGATCGCCGAGCACCGAGCCCGGCACCCGCGCCGGAATATTCTCGTGGCCCAGGGCTTCCCGGAGTTCCCACGCATCGTTTAGATTCAGGATTTCTTTCATGTCAAACATCCTTTGCAATTGATCAGGGTAAGCCGGGTAAAACGCGCCTTGGTTCAGCGCCCGCTCTCCGGCTTTTCGATGTGATTCATCTTTTCCACGGCCTCCACCAGTTGACGATAGGTGATCTGCCCCTTCGTAAAGTTCATCATGCTGCGCAGCGGCGTATAAGCGATCATCGCCCGCATCATATCGTCCGTGATGGATACGCTGTCCTCTTTATCGGGCGCGGGTCGGCGCATGTTGGATTGATAGAGGTCGAGAATCGGGCGGAGGATTTCCGCCTTTTCCGGGTCCGCCAGCAAATCCTCGAAGATGGAGTTGAGGGTCACCCGGTTGGGAAGCGATACGGTGGAAAGAACGTTCACGTCCTCTTCCAGCACGATGTCGCGGCTGGATTTGCCGATCTGGATGCCGAACGCGCCTGTTTCCACGTGCCAGTCGTGCAGCTTTTCGTTCCAATATGCGAAGGCGCGATTTCCCAACGTGAAAGACACGGTTTTCGTCTCCCCCGATTCCAGCGCAACTTTCGCAAAGCCCTTCAGCTCGCGCACGGGGCGGACGACGGTGCTTTCCCGGTCAGCCACATAGAGCTGCACAACCTCCTTGCCCGCGCGTTTTCCAACGTTGGTCACTTCCACGCTGACCGTTAGCGTGCCGGTGTCCGCGATCTCCGATGCGCTCAAGATCAGGTGTGCGTATTGAAAATCCGTGTAGCTCAGGCCAAAACCGAAGGGGAACAGCACGGGCGTGCGCTTCGCGTCATAGTACCGGTAGCCGACAAACACGCCTTCGCGGTATTCCACGTTTACTTTCTCGCCGCCATACCATGGGAAAGTGGCGGTATCCTCCAAACGCAGCGGAAAGGTTTCCGCCAGTCGGCCCGAGGGATTCACCCGGCCCAGCAGCACATCCGCCGTCGCGCCGCCAACGGCCTGGCCGCCAAGATACGCTTCCAGCACAGCGGTAACATCGTCGATCCAAGGCATTTCAATCGGCGCGCCGTTGTGGAGCACTACGACTGTGTTGGGGTTCACGGCAGCCACGCGCCGGATCAGCCTCTCCTGACAGGCAGGCATCCGCATATGTTTACGGTCGTAGCCTTCGCTTTCGTAACGATCCGGCAACCCGGCGAAGATTACGGCGATCTCCGCGGCTCCGGCGGTGACCTCCGCCTCGGCCAGCAGCAGCTCGTTCGGCTCGTCGCTGTCGATAGTATATCCTTCCGAATAGGAAACGTCCGCGAGTTTGCTGAACTCTTCCCATGCGCCGGTCACCTGATCCGCGTTGATGTGGGAGCTGCCGCCGCCCTGAAAACGCGGCTTTTTGGCGAATGCGCCGATCACGGCGATCCTGCGGCCCACTTTAAGCGGCAAAAGACCGCCGTCGTTTTTCAGCAGCACCATGCACTCCGCCGCTATTCTGCGCGCCAACTCGTGCTGGGCCTGCTTGTCCCAGAGGGTATCGGGCCGGGCGTTGTTTTGGTAGCGCTGGTTCACGTTCAGGATGCGCTCGCAGCTCAAATCCACCAGCCGCTCATCCAGCCTGCCTTCACGCACGGCCTGGACGACCAGCCGATCGGTCTCCCCGCCGGCGGAGGGCATTTCCAAATCCAGCCCCGCTTCCACGCTGGCCACGCGGTCGTCCACCGCGCCCCAGTCGCTCATCACATAGCCGTCAAAACCCCACTCCAAACGCAGCACGTCGGTCAGCAGCCAGCGGTTTTCGCAGGCGTAGGTGCCGTTAATCAGGTTGTAACTGCACATAACCGTCCATGGTTTGGCCTGCTTCACAGCCGTCTCAAACGCCGGCAGGTAGATTTCCCGAAGCGTGCGCTCATCCACGACGCTGTTGCTGCTCAAACGCCGATATTCCTGATTGTTGCAGGCGAAATGCTTGATACTGGTGCCCACGCCGCGGCTTTGCACACCCTGGATGAAGTTCGCAGCGGCTTCGCCTGCCAGATAGGGATCCTCGCTGAAATATTCGAAGTTCCGGCCGCACAGCGGCGAACGTTTGATGTTGACCGCCGGCCCGAGTACTACGGACAGCTTTTCATGCTGGCAGGAATCGCCGATCGCTTCCCCGAGCGTCTTGAGCAGCTCGCGGTCGAAGGATGATGCGGTGGCGCAGCCGGTAGGGAAACACACCGCCTTGATCGATTCGCGGATGCCCAGATGGTCGGCCTTCTGGTTCTGCTTGCGCAGCCCGTGCGGGCCGTCGCTGACCATACAACTTTCCACGCCCAGACGTTCCACCGATTTTGTATGCCAGAAATCCGAGCCGGAAAGCAGGCTTGCCTTTTCTTCCAGCGTCATTTCGGAGATCGCTTTTTGAACGTCCATTTTGGTCCCCTTCTTATATTGAATTCACAGATGCGTTTCTCAAAAACCGTTCTTATTATATCACTACTCTGGTTTCCCGGCATCAGAAATTGTAAACATATCCGTTCTTCCATAAAGAGCGGCGAGAAAGGTGCGGCGCCGTACGCGCAGGGTTTCCGCCGCCATTCCCGAAAACCCGGAAAACGATGCGTTAAGGGTTCGGGCGTTTTTGCCTTATCAGACATGAAATATATCGCTGTACACTACCGGAGGATACATCTTTAAATACACCGCATTAATCAAAGCGACGCCTTCGATTCTCACTCAATGTTGAAGGAACTGTAATGCGGTCGGATATGTACAGCTTGCAGAACCAAACTTAAAATTTTAAATTGGTGTTATGCTGAACCATGAGCACACTGGATCGTACTGTGGCGCACAACCATGATTCAGCAAAAATAATCGAGAGGTTTCTTTTATCATTTGGTATACTGACTCGTAAAGGAGGTGATGAGGAATGGAAGAACAGATCAAAGCCGTACAACGGATGCAAGACTATATTGAGGCACATCTGTACGAAAACATGACCATCGCGGATCTGGCAACGGCCTCAATGTATTCACCGTGGTACGCCTATCGCCTGTTTACACAGAGGCTGAACATAACACCGAGTGAGTATATTCGCAGACTGAGACTATCAAAATCCGCACTCAGGCTGCGTGATGAACGGGTCAGGATCATGGATGTTGCGTTTGATGTGGGTTTTGTCAGCGTTGACGGCTATCAACGGGCGTTTTTTCGTGAGTTCGGCTGCAATCCGCGAGAGTATGCCAGAGCACCCATTCCGCTTCGCCTTTTCGTACCTTACGGAATTCAATCAGCCAAAATGAGAAAGGAAACGACCATGAAAGAGGTAAAAAACATTTTCATTCAGTTCGTTGAAAAACCGGCGCGAAAGGTGCTTATCAAACGCGGAATCAACGCGAAAGACTATTATGCCTATTGCGAAGAAGTCGGCTGTGACATCTGGGGACTGCTCCTGAGCATGAAATCCATCAGCGGCAAGCCGGTAGGCCTATGGCTTCCCCCCAAAATAGTCAAGCCTGGGACATCCACCTATGTGCAGGGCGTGGAAGTCCCCACAGACTATAACGGTTCAATTCCTGATGGGCTGGACGTGATTGAGCTGCCGCAGGCTAAATATCTGATGTTTCAGGGCGAACCCTTTGCCGAAGAGGATTATGAAGCGGCCATTGAGCAGGTGTGGGACGCAATCAAAAAACATGATCCTTCTGTTATCGGCTATTCATGGGATGCTGATAATCCCCGCATTCAATTGGAACCTCGCGGAGAACGTGGCTATATTGAGCTTATGGCAATTAAATAAGGGGAGACAAGATGCAAAATTCCTGGATAAGGAAAACAGCGGTATTTCTGGCAAACCAGGCGATTACCCTGTTTGGTTCGTCGCTTGTACAGTTCGCAATGGTGTGGTATGTGACGCTTCATACGTCCTCCGGATTTTGGGTATCAATGCTGACAGTATGCGCCTATCTGCCGCAATTCCTGATATCATTTTTTGCAGGCGTGTGGGCCGACCGGTATTCGAGGAAAAGGATGATTATACTTTCGGATGCCTCGATTGCTGTGGCAACGTTGATTTTGGCAGTATTGCTTCCGTTTGTAAAAGAGGATACCTTGCTGCTCATAGCATTGCTGATCACCTCGATGATCCGTTCCATCGGCGCGGGAATACAAACCCCTGCGGTTGGGGCAATGATCCTGCAGTTTGTTCCTGAGCAACAGCTGATGCGGGTAAACGGAATCAATGCAACGATACAATCCATCGTACAATTTGCCGCGCCTGCTGCTGCCGGGGCAATCCTCACAATCAGCACGCTGAACACGACCTTGCTGATTGACATTTCCACCGCTGCAGTCGGTATTGGACTTCTTTCCTGCATTGCAATCCCAAGGCCCCCGCACGCAAAACAAAGCGAGAATTCTTCCGTTTTTTTCCGACCTGACGCTTGGCATAAAGTATGCTTTTGCAGACCATTTCCTTTGGAAGCTGCTTGCGCTCTATGGCATGTTCATCTTCCTGTGCGTCCCTGCGGGCTTCCTTGCCACGCTGTTTGTCAGCCGCACCTATGGAGACACCTATTTCTATCTGACCACTGTAGAGTTGGTTGGGTTTACGGGGATGCTGGCAGGCGGATTGCTGATTGGCGTGTGGGGTGGTTATAAGAACAGAATGAAAACGCTGATCGTCGGACTTGTCGCTTTTGGCGCGTTGGCTGTCGGCATGGGGGCTGTAAACAACTTTATCGTTTATTTGTCCCTCGTACTGATATACGGAGTCGCGCTTACAATGGTACAGACCGCAACCACGACCTTGCTTCAGGAAAAGGCGGAACCAGAAATGCAGGGGCGGGTATTCGGTTTTTTCGGAGCCATATTCAGCGGTTTTCTTCCTTTTGGCATGATCGTGTTCGGCCCGATTGCCGATGCGATTCCCATGCGGTGGATTATGATAGGTTCAGGCATTGCGCTGATCCTGATGGCTGTATATGTGTTAACTCAAAAAAGCTTTTATGGTGCCGGAATGATGAATACTTCTGACTCCCCAGCTGAAGATGGTATCTAGTACGTTATTATTAGGGTTCTGTTATCAATGTTTCAATAATCAACTATAAAAAGCGCTGCCCATAGGGACGGTGACGGAAGCCGGATAGGATCCGATACTCATGAAACAAACCGTACCACCTGCCCAATCATGACAGGTGCTACGGTTTGTTTCATACGTTTCATATGATACTCGTCTGTATAAACCCTTTACTCGGACATCTTAACGAACTTCTCCTTGGGCGAGCCGCACTTCGGGCACTTTTCGGGCGGATTAACCCCCTCGTATATGTATCCACAAACGGAACAAACCCATTTCATACTGCATTCCTCCTTTTAAATCAATCGTTTGGCTTCAGATATAGTAGTACCCGGTTCCCCGTGAGGCTGAAACGACATTTTTACGGGATAAACAAAAAAGCCGCCGAGTGCGTACCCGGCGGGGGGAGGATTGCTTTACCGCAGTTCGTCCAGCAGCGCCTGCTCCATGTTTTCGCGATCACAGACGGTTTGATGGCGTACGGGCAGGGATTGGAGCTCCGTAATCTGGCGGGGGATGGGGACGCCCGTATGGGCCGATAGTTTCTGGGCGCAGACAAATACGTCCAGCCCGGCGGTTGCCTGCTCGCCCAGCAGGGAAGCCAGCACGTCCTCGGGGAACTTGTAGGGGCTGGCGGTAGCAATAATCACCGTGGGGGAATGGTCGCCGGTATGCTTGCGGTACGCACCCAGCACATGGCTGGCGACCGCGGTGTGCGGGTCCATCAGGTACCCCGTATGCTCGAACACACGGCGGATCTCCGCGGCGGTCATGGTATCATCGGCAAAGCCGGCGGCGAAGGTTTTTTGCAGTTCTACCAGCCGCTGCGCGCCGATGGAGAAGCTGCCGCAGTCGTTAAGCAAATCCATCCAACTGCGCACGATGCGCCCATCGCGCCCGACGTATTCGTACAGCAGGCGTTCGAGGTTGGAGGAAATCAAAATATCCATGCTGGGCGACATGGTGGTAAAGAAGGTGCGATGCGTGTAGTAAATGCCGTCGGAAAAGAAATCGCTCAGCACGTTGTTGCGGTTGCTGGCGCAAATCAGCTTGCCCACGGGCAGCCCCATACGCTTGGCGTAATAGCCGGCCAGAATATCGCCGAAGTTGCCGGTGGGCACCACAAAGTTAAGCGCCTGCCCCATACGCAGCGCGCCGGCGTTGACCAAGGCGGCGTAGCTGCTAAAGTAGTAGGTCACCTGCGGAGCCAGACGGCCGAAGTTGATGGAATTGGCCGAGGAGGGCAACCGACCCGCGGCAGCCATCTTCTCGTGGAATGCGGGGGAGGAAAACAGGCGTTTGACGCCCGTCTGCGTATCGTCGAAATTGCCGCGCACGCCGATGACGTGCGTGTTCGCCCCGGCAGTGGTGACCATTTGCAGCTTTTGCAGGGCGCTGACGCCGCTTTCCGGGTAAAACACGGTGCAGCTGGTGCCGGGCACGTCCCGGAAGCCTTCCAGCGCGGCCTTGCCCGTATCGCCGCTGGTGGCAACCAGAATGCTGATCTCCCGCTCTTCCTGATTCTTCTGCGCGGCTAAACGCACCAGATACGGCAATAACTTTAATGCGATATCCTTAAAGGCCAGCGTCGGGCCGTGAAACAACTCCAGCAGGTAAAGGTTGTCGTCCAGGTGTTTTACCGGCGCCACGGCGGGATCGTCAAAGGCGGGAGCCGCATAGGCGGCGTTTACGGATTCCGCAATCTCCGCGATGGAGTAATCCTCCAAAAAGGCGCGCAGCACCCGCTCGGCAATCTGCGGGTAACTCATCTGGCAAAACAAAGCGACGGTTTCCTGTGAAAGCTGGGGGAACATGGAGGGCACATACAGCCCGCCGTCTTTCGCCAGACCCCAAAGCACCGCCTGCGAAGCGGTTGCGCACGCGCCTCCGCGCGTAGAATAAAAGGACATACGTTCCACTCCCTTAGATTCATTGCTGCTACTGCCAAAGCCCCGACGATCTTGCGCCGGGGCGCGAAGGGCGCGTTTTACCAGGAAGCGGAAGCCCGAAGGCTTCCGCATAACAGTAATCGCACTGCTTAAATGACGTATTTGCGGATAAAATCGGGCAGCAGATCGGGTTCCTCGCTGACCGTAATCACGAAATCGACGCCATGTTTTTCGCTTAGCGCTTCCAGCCTTTCAAACAGCCAGGCTGTGGAAGCCAGGTCACATTTGATGAGCTTCTTGAATGCGTCGATCAAAATTAGACCTACGTCGAAATTCTGGGCAACCGCGCCCGCCAGGAACCCCATAAACATCTGATCGCTGAGCAGATTATACTCACCGGCGTTAATAAAGCGGACTTCGTGACGAAGGTCGAACATGTAGCGGTTGTCATCGTCGATAAAAACGATATCGTGCTCGCTGTCCTGCGCAGCTTTATTGGCCATGTCAATAATCCGTTTGGTTTTTCCGGAGCCCTTTTTACCGGCAATCACCTGAATCAACGGTAACGCCTCCTTCAATTATCAATTATGCATTTCTTCATCGCGGCTACGTAACGCGCGCGTAGCCACCTGCCACTTTTATTATACATGAACATCGGGGGATGCGCAAGGCGTTGGGTGTAAAAGTCGATCTTATCGTGAACCGGACGTAAAATAGGTGTTAACCTCCCGCCGCGTCCTGCGGGGATGCGGGCGCGTCGCTCAGGAGCTGGGTCAGTTCCTCCATGTTCATGGCCGCAAACTCCCGTGCCTTCGCGCCGCGTGCCATGGAATCAAACCCGCACACAGCCTGGTAATCGCAGGTTTCACAGCTGGAAACCGCGCCGCTTACCGCCGGGAGGATGGAGGTATCCCCATCATAGAGCGCTTCGGCCAGCGTTGTCGCCTGTACGCGGGTACGGCGAAGCAGCGCCCGCATCTGCGGCATGGCCAGCACGCGGGCATCCTTGCGCACACCGCCGCCCTTGGCCAGGGCCGCCGGGATGACCAGCGCCGTATCGCCCCGATCCATGGCCGAAAGAACGTTTTCGTCGGCCAGCGCCACGCCCTTCATTTGCAGCTGTTTGGCAATCTCGTTTTCCGCCTGCGCGGGGTCGTCGGTGTCCAGTTTTGCCAGCGGATCGGCCACATGGAAGTAAAAGGCGCCCGCCGGCTGCGTGCCGGGAGTTCCGCTAATGGCCGCGTCCAGATAGACCATCAGCTGCAATTGCAGCCCCCACCATGTTTTGGTGGGTTCCAGCGTCGTCTGTCCGCTTTTGTAGTCGATCACGCGCAGGTAGGTGGCATCCGGCGCAGTATAACGGTCGATGCGGTCGATTTTGCCCTGCAAAAGGACTTCCGTACCGTCCTGCAGGCGCAGGGGCACCGGGGGCAGGCTGTCCGCTTCCGCGTAGCCGAAGCGCGCCTCGGCCTTGACCAGTGTAAAATCACCCGCGGCCAGTTGCTGGGTCACCGTTACGCACGCGCGGCGGATCACACGGCGCGCCCGGGTGAAATCCGCGAGGCTGCGGGCCGTATCGCCCATCGGGCCGCGCAAAAGCCGCTCCATCAGCGGCGCCACGGCTTCATCCGCCATTGTCTCGGCTTCTTTGGGCGTCACGTTGGGATAGCTGGGGTGGAGGGCGGCGACGGCGGCGAAGTTTTGCAGGCTCCGGTGGTAGAGCACACCCAGATCGACCGGTTCCACACCCCAATCTTTGATGATTTCGGGGCGAAGGCCGTAATCCACAAAATGCCGGAAGGGGCAGGCGGCGAACTCCTCCAGCCGCGAAACCGACAGCGTATGATCGTTAAACAGCGTTCGGGCCGCTGCGGGCTCCAGCGGCACGCTTTGCACCCGGTAATCCGCCGCGCGCAGCAGGCGTGCAGTCGCAGGCGCGGTGGCGGGGCTTCGCAGCAGCCTGGCGAGGCGTTCCCGCCATACGGGTTCCAGCGCT
>JAJFVI010000063.1 GCA_021371895.1 Eubacteriales bacterium
GTGTTCATGCTGCGCGCGCTCATCACGGCGGGCACCGTACAGCCGAAGCCCATCATCATCGGGATGAAAGCGCGCCCGTTCAGGCCGATTTTGCGAAGCGGTTTATCCATCAGGAAGGCCGCGCGCGCCATATAACCGCTATCCTCCAAAATAGACAACAGCAGGAACAGGATGAGGATCGTGGGCAGAAAACTCAATACGCTGCCCACACCGGTCAGCACGCCGCCGACCATCAGATCGCGCACCCATACGGCCACACCCCAGCCGGCCAGCGCCTCCGCCACCAGCGCGGTACCCGAAGCCACCAGCGCGGCGAACGTGTCGGCAATCCAGGAACCAAGAGGGCCGAAGGTAATGTAGAACACCAGCAGCATCATCAGCAGGAACACCGGAATCGCCAGCACCCGGTTGGTGAGGATGCTGTCGATACGGTCGCTGGCGCTGCCCTGTTCGTCCCCGCCGGGTACCACACACACGTCCAGCAGCTTTTCGATGAAGCGGTAACGCGTATCCGCCATCACGGCGGCACGTTCCATGTCCAATTCCTTTTCCATCACGAGCAGGATCTCGTCCACAATGTGGCGGGTTTCGGGGCTGAGCCCGAGCTGTTCCATCATGGGCTCGTCGCCCTCGAAGAGCTTGGTAGCAGCGTAGCGGGGCTTTATGTCCATCGCCAGCGCCTGCGGCTCGATGAGATGGGTGATGGCATGCAGCGCCTTATGCGCCGCGCCGTCGCAAATATCCAGCTTCGCGGGGTAGATCTGCTTTTCCGCCAGCTCCATAGCACGGCGTACCAGCTCGTCCAGTCCTTCCCGTTTACGGGCGGATATGGCGACCACCGGCACGCCCAATATTTTTTCCATCTTATCTAGGTCGATGGTATCGCCGCGGCTGCGTACCTCGTCCATCATGTTGAGCGCCACCACGGTGGGCCGCCCCAGCTCTAAAAGCTGCAGCGTCAGGTACAGGTTGCGCTCCAGGTTGGTCGCGTCCACACAGTCGATCACAACGTCCGGCTTATCTTTGATAATGTAGTTACGGCTTATGATCTCCTCCATGGAATAGGGGCTTAAAGAATAAATGCCCGGAAGATCGACGATTTGAACGTCGGTAAATTCCGGGGGCAGGGCCTGTGCATCCTTTGTTTCGTGTCCGATATCCGATCCGTGCCCATGCCCAAAACCTTGTCCCCGGCCGTTTCCGTGACCACGCCAACGGCGTCCGCCGAGGCTCGGCAGACCGATGTGCGTTTGCCGGCCGTGGTGGTGGTGGATCATGGTGCCCGTTTTCTGTTCCACCGTAACGCCCGGCCAGTTTCCCACGTGTTGGTTGCTGCCGGTCATCTGGTTAAACAGCGTGGTTTTGCCGCTGTTTTGGTTACCGGCCAATGCAAAGGTATAACTCATGCCTGCTTTTCGCCTTTCCCATTCGCGCTCTTATCCCGGATGCCGATGTTCTTCGCGTCCTCAACGCGCAGGGTCAGGGCATATCCGCGCAGATGAATCTCCAACGGATCACCCATCGGGGCGGTCTTTTGCAAAAGCACTTTCACCCCGGGTGTCAGCCCCATATCCAGCAGCCGCCTGTGCAGCGCGTCTACGCCGCCCACGTCGGCGACGGTCGCGCTTTCCCCAGGCTTGAGATCCGCGAGGGTCGATTGGGTTGCTTCATTCATAACGCATCGTCCTTTCCCAGCGGCTCCGCCTAGCGGGTTCTCGCGCGGGGATGCCGCGGTGTATGGATACCCTTTTGCAATCGAATTGAACCTGTGCGGCGCGAAAAGCCTGTTTTGTCCCGCCGGGAAGGTGCGTCCTTTTGCGAAAGCCAGTACGCAACCTCTTTTTCGATGATGTCGGCCGCCGTATGCACGCCGTTTTCGGCACGCAGCTGCCGCCCCACCCGCTCCGCGGCGACACGGTAGCCGACTACGGAAGTCAGGTTGGTCAGCGCCTTGGCAAGCTTAGCCACAGTGAGCTTCTCCCGGCGGATCGGACTGGGCCCCAGCCCCAGCATCCGCACGCGCAGCGCCCAGAAAGGCTGATCCCCGCCGAAAGGGATGACCAGCGTGGGACGGTCCGCGCACAGCCCGGCCGCCGTGGTGCCGGCACCGCCGTGATGCACAACGGCGGATACGCGCGCAAACAACCAATCATGCGGAACATACCCTTCCACCACGAATACGTTTCCGTCGCCTTCGGCCTGCACGCCCCCCCAACCCGCGGCGATCACGGCGCGCACGCCGCTGCGCCGGACAGCTTCCAGCACGATTTCACGCGTCTCGCTCATGTCCCCGCTGGTCATGGAGCCAAAGCCGATATACAAAGGTTTGGGTTCCGCCGCCAGAAAGGCTTCCATTTCCGGCGAAGGCTGATAATCGTCGAATTTTTCGGGCAGCCAGAAGCCGGTCATATAAATGTGCTCGCCCCAATCGACCGGGCGGGGCAACAGCAGCGGGCTCATGGCGTAGAGCACCGGCACGCGGTGCCCGTTGACCATGTTGCAGGGGGTGGATTCCAACCGGCGCGGAGGCATCCCCTCCTGTTTGCGCCAGTTGGTGAGGAAGTGCTGTTCCATCGTGCTGATCAACAGGTACGCCAGGCGGTAGCTCATCAGATTCCAGGCCTTTCCGGCGCGCAGACCCGGCGCGGAGGAAATGGGGGTCTGCCTGTTGGGATCCATGGGGAAATAATGGGTCTTGATGAACGGAACGCGTTTCTGTTCCGCAATGGACTGGATGACATTGCCGAAATAGGTCGCTACGATGACCTCGGCATCCTCGCAGGCCGCCTGCAGATCGTTGAGGAAAGGGTCGATAATCTCCCTGAAAATCTCCAATATCTGCTTGAGGTACGACACGCCCTTGGTGCCCGGCTTCATGATACCGTTGATAAACTCATGCGCGTCCCCCGAAAGCGGGAAAAAGCGCAGGCCGTTCTCACGCACCAGCGCTTCAAATTCGATAAACGCGCAAATAGCGACGTCGTGTCCCTGCTTTTGCAGCTCATTTCCAAGCAGAACGTAAGGTTGAACGTCGCCCGTCGTACCGATGCAAATCATCGTGAACCGCATACGCATAGCCCCCATTCGCTTGTACACAGTCTAGTATAGCGCACCGGGTGGCGAAATGCAACCGCCTCCCGCCGCGCCCGCGTACCGGAGCGCCGGGAATCCCGGCCCGGAAAACCGCAATATAGCAGAGCCCGCACCGCTTGCGGGGCGCGGGCCCTGCATGTCAAAAAAGAAGCCAAGCTACTTTTTTGAATTACGGGTTCTGTATGCGGCGAAGCCACAAACTCCACGCACACCCCGTAAAGCCGGGCGATACGAATATAGGCGGAAAGTTGCGTTTCCTCTTCGCAGACCGCGCAGTGCTACGCACAGCGCACGCGCTCAACTTTAGCGCATCCGCACCTGCCATAGAGCAAGCTGTTTTTTACGCGTCCTCAGGCGCGAGTGCCGCGAACACAAGCAGCGTCCCCTGCTCCACAGAAACCCGGGCGTCCAGCCCGGTATACTCGTTGCTTACGCCCAGAGGATGGTCGCAGGTCAACACCGCATGGGTCAGCGGGTAGCGAAGCCCGGTCAACGTAACGCCCTGGGCGCGCTCACCGTGGCAGAACACTGAAACCACCGTCCCCTTCTCCCGTGGAGGCAGGGGCAGAACACCGTTGGTCAGGGCAAACACATCGTAAGCGGTACACACCATACGCACCTGTGCTCCGCGTCGGTTCAGCCCGCCCAGCAATTGCAGGTTGGCCACAAAGTGATCCCCCCGGCCGCCGCCCGCGCCGTACAGTGCGAATGTGCGGTATCCGCGCGTCCAGCCTTCCGAAAGCGCCAGACCCAAATCCGTATCGTCCTTCTCCGGGGGAAAAGCGCGGCAGGGCACCCCTTCCGGTCGGTAGTGAAGCGAATCGAAGTCCCCCACCAGCAGATCGGGCTTTACGCCGATGGCCGCCAGCGCCCGGTAGCCCGCGTCCGCCGCGATCACGCAATCTCCCGCCACGGGCGTAAAGCCGCGCGTGGTAAATTCACCGGCACCCACCAGATAACAGGTTGGCATGGGCTTCTCCTTTCGGCAGCGCGAAAGTCCTGCATAACACAGGGACGAAAACACTGCACACGTCTCAGCTTTCACAAAGCGGAGCGGGCGCGATACGCCGTTCCCAGAAAAAGCAACGGGAGCCGTCCGCCTCGGCGGACAGCTCCCATAACATCGGGCGAACAACGGTCGGCAAACGCTTAGCGCTTGCTGAACTGAGGCGCGCGACGGGCGGCCTTGAGGCCGTACTTTTTACGCTCTTTCATACGCGGGTCGCGCGTAAGGAAGCCCGCTTTTTTCAGGCTGTCGCGAAGTTCGGGGTCGGCTTTGAGCAGCGCGCGGCTGATGCCGTGGCGGATAGCGCCCGCCTGGCCGCTGAGGCCGCCGCCTTTGACGCTGACCAGAATATCCATTTCTCCGCCGGCCTTGGTAAGCTCCAGGGGCTGGCGAACGGTCATCTTGAGGGTCTCCAGACCGAAATAGCTATCCAGCTCGCGCTTGTTGATCATAATTTTACCGTCCCCGGCGACCAGACGGACGCGGGCGATGGCCTCTTTACGACGGCCTACGGCACTGTATTCCACCTTAGCCATGGTTATCTTACTCCTTTACGCGTCCTTTACTTGAGTTCCAGCTTCTCGGGTTTACGGGATTCGTACTCGTGCTCGGAACCCGCGTATACGCGCAGCTTCTTGGCCATCTGACGGCCAAGGGGGCCTTTGGGGAGCATGCCGACGATCGCCTTTTTCACAGCGAATTCAGGCTTATCTTCCATTAGATCACGGTAGACGGTTGCCTGCAGGCCACCGACGTAACCGCTATGATGGTAGTAAAACTTCTGGTCAAGCTTTTTGCCCGTGAGCACTACCTTACTGGCGTTGAGAATGATGACATAATCTCCCGTATCCACGTGCGGGGTGTAAATGGGCTTATGCTTTCCGCGCAGCACGGTCGCGATCTGGCTGGCGAGTCGGCCCAGCACAACGCCTTCCGCGTCGACGACGTACCACTTGCGCTGCACGTCCGCGGGTTTGGCTATATAGGTATTCAAGTTGGTTTCCTCCTTCAAGGAATGCTTTCGTATCCTTTTGCGGCGCATGATGGTCAGCAGGCGCACGCGTTAACAATAAACGTTCCGGGGCTAGCGGAGTCTATTGATGCCAAAAAAGATCATACCAAAGAAAATGGCCCTTTGTCAAGCAAAAAATATGGAAAATCGTCTGTACCGCGCAGCGAGCGACCAAACAGTGGAAACGGGCATCCCTTCCGGCGGAAGCGTGAAAACCTACGGGCAGGCGCGCCTGCACCCATCAGGGGGTGCGCGGCGGCTCAGCCTTCCACTTCGGTCAGCGTTCCCTCGGCGAAGCGTTTTTCCGCTTCCACCATGATCTTTTCCGTGGTAGATACGCCGCATCGGCTCGCACCGGCGGCGCGTACGGCCAGCACCGTATCCAAATCCCGGATGCCGCCGGAGCCTTTGACCTGGCAGCTTTCAGGTACGCTTTGGCGCATCAGCATCACGTCTTCCACCTTGCAGCCGGCGGAGCCATAGCCGGTACTGGTTTTCACCCAATCCGCGCCCACGGCGGCGGCCAGCTTGCAGACGCGCACTTTTTGTTCGTCGGTTAAGTAGCAGGTTTCGATAATTACCTTCACCTTGGCGTCGCGGCTGTGTGCCAGATCACAGATTGCCTTGATCTCGTCCTGCACGTACTGGTCTTCGCCAGCGAGCAGGCGGCCGACGTTGATGACCATATCCAGCTCCTCGCAGCCGTCGTCCAGCGCGGCCTGCGCTTCGGCCAGCTTGATGCCGGGCAGGTGGTTGCCGTGCGGGAAACCGATAACCGTACATACGCGTACATCGCTGCCGCGCAGCATTCGCGCAACGAGCTTCATATCCGCGGGGCGTGCGCACACACTTGCGGTATCGTACGCAAGCGCGATCTCGCAGCCACGGCGGACATCCGCCTGAGTCAGGTAGGGCTGCAGGGTGCTGTGATCCAGCATTTTCGCAATATCATGGGGAGTCAGTTTCATGTTCGTACCTCCTTATGGTTTAGGCGTACGGCCGAACCGGTTCAGCCGCCGTAGGGTTTCATACGGAAACGGAAAGGGGGATGGTGCAGGGCGGAAACGATGCTCTCGCCCGTTTGCAGGGTGATCAAATCCTCATCTTCCATCACGGGACGGCCGGGCGGCGTATCTTCCGTCGCGCGACGGTGGCCGTACAAATCCTGCACGAAAGCGCGCGCAGCTTGATCGCGCAAACGGAAGGCAACCACCGTGCCAAACGCCTCCAGCATTGCCTGCGCGCCGGTTTCCCCGTAGCGCTCGCTCAGGCGGGGAAGGCCGGAAAGCGTCATCATCAGCCGCAAGCCACGCGCCTGGCCGAAGCGCAGGGCATCCGTAAGCCGGGGCAGTGCCGGAAGGGCGCAAACGTCGTCCAGTAGCAGATAAACGTTGCCCTCCTTCTCCGTACGGGAGAGAATCTCCTGCAGGCACAGGTCGAGCAAGGCAGCGTACACCGACCCGGTGGCGGTACCCCGCAAAGGATCGTAACAGACGAATACCGTCCTGCCCCCCTTGCGGCGCAGCGTCCTGCGGATGCTCATCGTTCCCGCGGCATTAAAGCGCCCCTGCAGCAGTTCCCGCGCAGCCCTTTGCAGCGCGGCGGCCACGACGCGGCCGTCGGTGTCCGCAAGGTTGGGGGCGATGGCGCGGAACTCCGGCAGTCCTTCCAGAATGGCCGCCATGCTGACGGCGTCGTAACCGTCGATCAGGGCGCGCAGCGTTTCGTTGTTGCGCAGCGTCGGGTCGCTCTGGCGGCACAGATAGACGATCAGCGCCAGCATCAGGTCGCGTGCTGCCTCCACAGGCCGGGGATCCGCCGCCGCGCGGATGTCCCGCGCAAAGAGCACCATGCACAGCGCCTCCGCATCCTGCACAACGCGGTCGCCCGCCGTGATCTCGTAGAACAGGTTCCATTGCGCTTCGCCCACGCCGTCGGATGCGCGCTGGTCGTCCGCGAAAACAATATCCCCCGGCTGCGTAAGCGGCGCGGCATACTCGCCCGCAGGGTCAAACACCACCAGCACATCCCGCTCGGTCAGGTTGACGCGCAGGTTGCGAAGCAGGTGGCGCATCAGATTGGTTTTTCCCGTCCCCGGACTGCCCAGCAAAAGCAGATGATGGCTGAGCAAATCGTCGCCCACGGGCAGGAAGGCGTTTTTCCCGGCGCCGTCCGCGCCTGCCAGCGAGAAAATCGCATTGGGATCACGCAGGGGGATTTCGTTTTCGATCCGCGTTCCCTTGAGAATCGTCTGTTGATTCATGCTTTCACCTTCTTGATGTTCGGGCAGGCGGGCCGGGCGCAAGCGCCTTTATCCGCCTTTCTTTTGCAGCAGGTCGGCCATGCTGTGCGCGAACGCCTTGCCTGCACCGTTCACAGCGATGGTCGGAGGTAGTTTTTGCACCAGTTCCCGCAGCGTCAGGCTGCGCCGGGGCGCACCGACCAGCGGTGGGGCGGCATGTACCGATTCTTTGGTCGCCGTTGGTTCTTCTGTTACCGCCGGTTCTTCGGTTACCGCCGGTCCT
>JAJFVI010000079.1 GCA_021371895.1 Eubacteriales bacterium
AACGGAAATGCAGGAAAACGGAACGCTGCTGCGCGGGGTAGTGCATGATGAGAACGCCCGCTTTTTGGGCGGCGTGGCCGGTAACGCAGGCGTGTTTTCAACGGCGGACGATCTGGCGCTGTTCCTGCAGATGCTTACGGCGGAAGGCCGCCTGCCGGATGGTTCGCGCTATCTTTCCGCACCAATGGTACGGCTGGCGCTGCGCAATCATACGGAAGGGCTGGGGCAGGCGCGGGGGCTGGGTTTCTATCTCCCCCGGTACGACGACGGTTATACCGGCGACCTGTTTCCCAAAGAAACGGTGGGGCATACAGGCTTCACCGGCACCAGCTTCACGCTGGATCCCACCGAGGGAGTTTACCTTGTGCTGCTGACCAACCGGGTCTGCCCATCGCGGGATAACCCGGCCATCTACCGCGTGCGGCGGCTGATCCATAACGCGGTCTATGCTGCCAAGGATTAGCGCTGCCGCGGAAACGCAACCGGAAGCTGACGAACGGAAGGGAGATGCCTCTATGCAGATTGCCCTGGTGGCCGACCTGCACGGCAACTGGCCTGCGACACAAGCGCTGGAGCGTGATCTTTCGCGCCGCAAGGTGGATCAAATCTACTGCCTGGGGGATATTGTGGGCAAGGGGCCTTCCAGCGACCGTACTTTCGATTGGGCGGTCGCGCATTGCGATTTGATCCTCGGAGGCAATTGGGATTACGGCGTAGGCTACAAGCAGTTCGCGCTTGACAACTTATACTGGGAGCAGTTGGGGGAGGAGCGGCTTTCCTATCTGCGTAATCTGCCTCTGGAAAAAACGCTTACCCTCAGCGGACGGCGCATCCGCCTGTTTCATGGGCGTCCGATGATGAATACCCTGCTATTCGTGCAGCACGATATGGCGTTAATCGATCCGTTTTTTACGGATTGCAACGGTTTCCGCTGTGATGTGGTGGGGTATGCCGACACACACCGGCAGGCGATGCGCACGCTAAACCCTGGAATCTTTTTCAACTGCGGCAGCGTTGGCAACGCGCTGGGCAACCCCATGTGCTGCTATACAATACTCGAAGGGGACGAGCACGACCCGGCCGCTGCGCTGGATATTCGGTTCATTTCTATCCCTTACGACCGGGAGCAGGCGGTACGGGATGCGCTGGTCGGCACGCAGGTCCACCGCATCGAAAGCTACATAATCGAGGTGCAGACGGGGATTTACAGCCGGTAGCGTCGGCCAGTGCCTCCTTTGGGGATCGCCCTTCCGCAAAGCGAGCAACCGCGAACGTTGCGAGCGCTAGTTGAGATCGACAGGAAGATCACTGTCGGCGAAGGGATCGTCACCATTTTCGTCGGGGGCACGGCGGTCAGGTCGGCGGGCGGGCGCGGGCGGGAGATCGTTCAAGTCCCGTGGCGGCTCCACAATGTGGATGTCCAGCATGTTTTCGTTATAGGTGACCGTCGCGGATTCGCCGGGGTGTGTCATCGCCAGCACTTCGGTCTGGGACGTACGCGCGCGGCGGGCGAACTCCACCGCTACCTCGGGGCGATCCTGCCAGTGCATGGGAATGAACAGGCGCGGCTTTTTGGTCAGGATAAAATGGTTCGCGCCCGCATCGTACATCAGCCCCTGCCGCGGGTCCACCGGGAACATGGCAAGGTCGATCACCCCGGCGGGGATCGGCTCGCAGGCAGCGTAAAAGGACTCTTCCGCCGCCTCGATTTCCCGCAGGGAGCTTTCCTGCCGCCAGTGCCACAAGTTTAGATCACCGGCGTGGAAAATGTTCATACCGTATGCCGTAACCAGGAAGCTTACGCCAAGGTCGGTGCTGTCAAACGCCTTTACGCTGATGTCCTGCGTAAGCGTTATCTCTTCCAACGGCGCGATACGGCGGCCCCGCTTGCCGATGGGCAGATCGGAACTGACGACGTACACAATACCGGGCACTGACTCGCGCCATTCGTACACCACAGGATCCAGATGGTCGGGGTGGGCGTGGCTGATGAAAACGAAAACCTGCTCGTAGGCCGAAAGGATGCTCGGGTTCAGCCGACCGACATCGGAGAGTTTCCCGTTTTCTCCCTCCCAGTAGTCAAAAACCAACAGGGTACCGCCGACGCGTATGGAAAAGCCGCTGTTATAATGATAGGTCACCTTGAGCTGTTTTTGCATTAAAAAAACCTCCATCATCATGAAACGGTCGTAATATACTGCCCCCTCCGGCTGTTTGGGCTTGCAAGATATTACACATGATTGCTCATGAATTAAGCGGCTTATCGTTTTAGAAGCCGTCCTCGGATAAGCGAACCGCTCCCATCACGTCCACAGAAGTATAGCATAAGCACGATGGCATGTCAACGTGACGGCGCTTTTTGGTCGTTTTGTCTCCACATATTCATTATAATACAGGGCTATTCTGTGCCCTCTCTCCACTTTTTGTTACAATTCGTTCCGTCAGGACCGTTGCCGGGCCGTACGCTGGGCCAACAACACGGCGGACGGTTGGTTAAGGTGTAAAATGAATTGCCCCCAGGGATAAAAAGTGACCCAGACCCGTCAGATCAGGTACAATGAGGTTGCATACAATAAAAACAACCGAGGTGACAGGAATGGGTCAGGGACAGGATAGCACAAGCAGCGGGAATGGAAACAACTGCAAAACTAGGAATGCAATCAAATGGAGGTACTATTGAAAACGGGGCATAGCATCAGATACATTTCCCGATCAGCACTCTCAACGTTGCCTGACGCGGAGGGGGCGGCAATTTAACTTGCAATCTTCACAATGGTCACCGAACCCGCCTACACGGATGACAGCGCCGCGTAAACACAGTATAATATAAAGAGTAACCGCGATGAAAACCGAGGAGGGGAAACCTATGGATACCCGGACGGCTGCGAAAAAGTGGAACTTGAGTGTGGGAACCGTGCGGAAGTATTGCCTGAAAGAGTACATTCCGGGTCTTGAGAAAACCGGAGCAGGGCAGTATGTGATCCCCGAGGATGCAAGGCAGCCCAATCTGCCGGCGAAAGGAAAGAACCGCACTGCCTTTGATAACATGTGGGATCTGCTCAAGGCACTGTATATGGATCATTACATCTCCGCAGAACTTTTACATATCAGCATCGGCCGGTTTTCAGACTCGCTTTCAGCCCTCCGGGATAAAAAGCTGATCGCCCTTCGTAATCCCGGCGACGCTCCCAACGCGCCCGAGAGTTATTACCTGACGTTTGAGGGCGCCGCGCTGATGAAAGAAAAGGAGCCTCGAAAAGCCTTCGGACGTTTGCTGGAAAAGCTGGCGGTTGCGGCGGTAGAAAAAGGGGTGGAAACCGCTGTGAAAGCGACCCTTCCGTCCCGGTAACGGGAACTGAGAGCGGAGAGTGAAGGCCTTTCCGCTGGCTGGCTTCGCGTCCACGCCCTTCGTTGACTTCTCCCTTCCAGCCATGCTATAGTAGGGGCGGCATTTCAGCACATAGCGCCGCCGTGGGCGGCGGGGAGGAATGGACATGAAACTGCTCAACCAACTGCTGCGCGGTATTGTAATCGGGATTGCCAACATTATCCCCGGCGTCAGCGGAGGCACCATGATGGTATCCATGGGAATCTACGATACGCTGATCGATTGCATCACCCACCTTTTCAGTGATTTTAAGCGCAGCGTCAAGACGCTGCTGCCTTACGCGATTGGTATGCTTGTGGGCATTTTTGCGCTGGCAAGCCTGCTGTCGTTCTGCTTTTCCCATTATCCACTGCCCACCAGCACCACCTTTATCGGGCTGATTCTGGGCGGGCTTTCTCCGCTTTTACGCAAGATTGATAAAAAGCGCCTCAACACGCTGGCGGTGGTGATTTTCATTGCGTTCTTCGCGCTGATTATCGTGATGGCGCTGCTAAACCCCGCCGGCAACGACAGCCGTATCACCGTAAGCGCCGGAGAAATGGCGACCCTGTTGGTGATGGGAGGCATTGCGAGCGCCACCATGCTCATCCCGGGCGTCAGCGGCAGCATGGTGCTGATGCTGCTGGGGTATTACCGGCCCGTGCTCGCCTCCGTGAACGATTTTAAGGACGGGCTTCTGGGCGGCAATCTGGCGCTGGCCGGACAGCAGCTGCTCATCCTGCTTCCGTTTGGCATCGGGGTACTGCTGGGCATCTACTTCATCGCCAAGGTGATTGAGTGGCTTATCCGCCGCTGGCCCACGTACACCTACTGCGCGGTGCTTGGGCTGGTGGTCGCCTCGCCGATCGCCATACTGCTACGCACCGATATGGCGGGGATTTCGGCAGCCACCATCCTTGCCAGCATCGCCACGTTCGCCGTGGGGTTTGTGCTGGCGGCCTGGTTGGCGAAAAACGCCCCGGCGGAGCCTGCAGGGCTGGATACGGCGTCCGGCCAGGGCGATACCTGACCATACTCATCCTTGTATTTAAAACCGATGCGAAACGACCCCTACGTTCGCGTCGGTTTTTGCATTCGTATTCTCCCTGAAAGCAGCGCTGTTTCAAAATGCTTTTTCTATTGTGTTGGACAAAACCGTGAAATTGTGCCTTGCCATTTACGGCAATACCTGCTATTCTAAAACCGACAATTGAATACCTTATAAAGAGTGGTCGAGGGACGGGCCCGATGACACCCGCCAACCTTCGCGCAAAACGAGAGGTGGCAAATCCCGCAGCGCGGCAGCGCTGGCAGATAAGGTTGACACGTAACCTCACACGCCTGCATTGCTCGCAGACGCGTTTTTCTATTCTATTATGGAAGACGCGCTTGCGCGCCGCTGAAAAAGCGACAGTCACATGCCCGTAACATTCGATTGTTCAACCACGAAGGAGGCAAACCCATGCGTACTGTTTTCACATCCGAATCCGTTACCGAAGGCCATCCCGATAAACTTTGCGACCAAATCAGCGACGCGGTGCTGGACGCGATCCTCGCCGAGGATTCCGACGCGCGCGTCGCGTGCGAAACCTGTGCCACCACAGGCCTTGTGCAGGTGATGGGGGAGATCACCACCAGCGCGTACGTCGCCATTGACGATATTGCCCGCCAGGTGGTCAAGGACATCGGTTATACTTCCAGCGACCTGTGTTTTGATGGCAACAGCTGTGCCGTCATCATCGCCGTGCACGCTCAAAGCCCCGATATCGCCGTGGGTGTGGATCGCGCGCTGGAGACTCGCCAGGACGATTTACCCGCGGATGCCAACCTCGGCGCGGGCGATCAGGGCATGATGTTCGGCTTCGCCTGCAACGAGACCCCGGAATTGATGCCCCTGCCCATCAGCCTTGCGCACCGACTGACCCGCAGGCTGGCCGCCGCGCGCAAGAACGGCGAGCTGCCCTGGCTGCGGCCGGATGGCAAAAGCCAGGTAACCGTCGTTTACGAAAACGGCAGACCTGTCGCGGTGGATACGGTGGTGCTCTCCACCCAGCATAGCCCGGAGATTGAGCAAACCGCCATCCGCGAGGCGGTGGAAAGCGAGATCATCCGCAAGGTGGTGCCGGAGGCGCTTTGGACCCCGCAGACGAAGATTTACATCAACCCCACCGGCCGCTTCGTGCTGGGCGGCCCCGCGGGGGACACGGGGCTTACCGGCCGCAAGATTATCGTGGACACTTACGGTGGATATGCCCGCCACGGCGGCGGCGCGTTCAGCGGCAAGGACCCCACCAAGGTAGACCGCTCCGCCAGCTACGCGGCGCGCTATGTGGCCAAAAACATTGTCGCGGCTGGGCTGGCTGACCGCTGCGAGGTGGCGCTGGCCTATGCCATCGGCGTAGCCCAGCCGGTAAGCGTGCAGGTGGATACGTTTTCTACCGGCAAGCTCCCCGACGATGTGCTCAGCCGCGTTGTGCAGCGCCTGTTCGACCTGAGCCCCTCGGGCATCATCCGCACGCTAAACCTGCGCCGCCCGATCTACCGGCAGGTGGCCGCGTACGGCCATTTCGGCCGCCCCGATCTGGATTTGCCGTGGGAAAAAACCGACCGGGCGGAGGAACTGAAGAAGCTGTTGAGGTGATAATAGCAAAACACAGGGAAATTGCGACAGCAGTTTCTTTGTGTTTTGCTTTATTAATATGGTATTATGAAATATAGGAACGGAGGGATTTAAATGTCAGAATTTCGCATCTTAGGGACATGTCCAATTTGTAATGGATCGAATACTGTATCTCAAAGAAACGACTTGAGTGAATTCTCTCATTGTAAATCATGTGGTTTGCTTAAGATTACTCCTTCCTTTCTTGATGGGTTTGATTTAGATAAACTAGCGATTTATCTATACTATAACGGAAAGATAAACAAACCAATTCAAGACGAAAGATTCTTCAATTTCATTGGCAGTGAGATGGGTTTTTCACGCGAATTCGTTGAATACCCTTGGTGTTACCATGTCACACCCGCTGTTGTAGATAACTGGTATCCAAAGAACTTTACGGAGAAAATTGATATTGTACTTTTAGGGCTATGGAAGATAAATGAATATATGGGCCAAGAAATATCACTAACTAAATCAGAACTATATAGCGCGACTTTTGTTGCTCGCCGAAAAAATGGGATGCTTAGGGATGACTTTGAACTTGAGGAGCAGGCAGAGTTTATGCTTGACTACTTAAGTACGCAAGGATATGCTGACGTAAGTCCAACTCACAACATCGAACTAAAGGCATCGGCATACCAAAGAGTGGATGAACTTCAGAAAAATATTGAACAAACTAGCAAGACTGTATTTGTTGCCATGTCTTTTGCCTCTGAAATGAATGACGTTCGTGAAGCAATAAAAGTGGCTGTTACAAACGCAGGGTATATTCCGGTATTAATGGACGAGGTGGAACACAACCATCAAATTGTCCCTGAGATGTTATATGAAATTCGGAAATCAAAGTTTGTTATCGCAGAACTGACCGGACATAATAACGGGGCTTATTTTGAAAGTGGATATGCGCTTGGTTTAGGAAAAGTCGTTATTCAAGTGTGCCGAAAAGATAAGTTCAGTGAAGATGGCCATTTTGATGTAAAACAGGTGAGTACTGTGCTATGGGATAAAACGGATGATCTGATTGTTGCTCTTGAGAAAAGAATAAGAGCTTCTATTTAAATGACTACGTAACATATTAGATCAACAAAAAGGCCGCGGATTTTCCCGCGGCCTTTTACGATGTTTCTCTTTTCGTCAATCGCTCTTCCGGGAAAACCGCAACAGCGAAAGCAGGTAGCAGACAGCC
>JAJFVI010000260.1 GCA_021371895.1 Eubacteriales bacterium
GTCCTTGGACAGCGTATAAGTGTTGAAGGCCAGCGCCATCGCGCCGCCCGGCATGAGCGCTCTTTGGTAGGCGGGCAGGGCGTTTTGCAGCAGCCCCTCCAGCGTTCCCGTCGCCTTGTCTTCCCGCGGCGCGTGCTGCACGCCGTAAGGCAGATCCGTCACGATGAGGTGGCAGCCGTTCTCTCCGATGGCTTCCTGCGCGTTGGCCGTGTCCCCCTGAACAAGCCGCAGCATGAGCGTGTCTCCTCGTTTGTAGTTTTCCGCGTCGTTGGCCAGCGTGATACGGCGTTCCCGCAGCGCGCCTCCTTCGCGTAGGGTGATGGAGCTTTCCTGCCTGCGGTATTTGTAACGGTGGTATTGCAGATAACGTTCAAAATAGACATTAGCCTTTTGCAGCGCCTTTTCGTCCGCGTCGACACCCACGGCGCAATCCCCTTCCTCCAGCGCGCAGAAGAGCGACGTTCCCCGCCCGCAATGCGGGTCCAGCACCGTCGGCGGGGTTCGCGATAAAGCGAACGCAGAAGCGGACCGCGCACAGTAGAGCATCCTCGCGGTGAAATCCGCGTTGGTTTTTCCTTGTATTTCAGCAGCCGGGAAAGATCAGGTTCAAGATAGGGTTCTCCTTTGCGTTCCACCGGACGCAGCCCTTCGCAGTCTTTCACGGCGGCGAAGATGACGGCGGAATGTCGGGAAAGGGTTGCCCAGGCGTCATCGTTAAGCGCGTCCGTTTCGATGCGCAGGAAGGGCGTGCCGGCCAGGCGATCGATCTTCACTTCCATTTTGATTCATAACGCGAAAAGCAGGCATTCGCATTCAAGCGCAGCCAACTACAGCAAGGACTGCGTATAGCGGGCGTTGGCGTGAGATTTCACGAATAGAGCAAATTTGCACAGGTTGCCTCGCTTCCGAGAAAAGGCTTACAGATCTGGAGAATGGATCGCTCTAACAGGTATCATACCATAAACGGCGTGCAATGGCAATGCCCGCGCGCAGTAAAGACTGTGAATTTGGACGTTTTACAGGTGAAATTGTGAAATCTGCAGGAAAGAGCGCCGTCACGCCCTTTCTTTTCATCGCTGCCAATGGCGCGGTAGAATCATGCGAACGTTCTCGCGTGCCCCAAGGCGCTGTGGCGGGAGCGAAGCACCCCCCGGAAAAAAATAAGCCCTCTCCGGCACGCCGGAGAGGGCGGTTATTACCACTTACGCTTGCGAGCAGCTTCTGCTTTCTTTTTGCGTTTCACGCTGGGCTTTTCATAATGCTCGCGCTTGCGAGCCTCTGCCAAAACACCGGTGCGAGCACATTGACGTTTGAACCGCTTCAGAGCGCTTTCCAGGGATTCGTTTTCGCGGATGCGTACCTCGGACACTGTTATCCCTCCCCTCGCTCGTTCCGCCGCCGCCCCAACCCACACGGGCATACATAAAAGGGCACGCAGCGACCACATATGTATTATATCGCGAACCTGCGTGCGCGTCAACAAGGAATATCAAGAACGCTTTCCAAGGCTCACAGGAGTCAAAAGCGCCGCTCAGGCCATGCGTTCGGCCATCTTCTGTCCGCCCAGCACATGGAAGTGGAGGTGCTTCACCGTTTGGCAGGCATCCTCGCCGCAGTTATTGACAACGCGGTACCCGCTTTGCGCCAGCCCCATCAAACGCGCAACCGTCGCGCATGCGCGCAGACAGGCGGCCAGCTCATGGTCGGTCAGCGCGGTGTTGCGCTCCAGGTCGGGCACATGGCGCTTGCTCACCACCAGCGCGTGCGCCTTCGTCTGCGGGTGAATATCATAGAAGGCGTAGGTGTCTTCATCCTCGTAAATCATTGTGGAGGGGATATCCCCGGCGATGATTTTGCAAAATAAACAATCTTCCATAACGCGGTTCCTCCTTATGCATCCGCCGCTTCGGCACGGCATTATTCCATGGTTTCCACATGCTCGCCCTTCATTCCTGCCTCAGTCAGCGCCGTAAGTCGAACCATAACGATTCGGCTCGGCTTGCCCGAAACGCAGGTGACATGCACGTACTGCGGCGTATAGCCGCCAAGCGTACCTCCGGGCCCCCGCTCCTCCAACAGCACCGGCTGTACTGTTCCCAACAGCTCCCTGCGATAAGCGGCGGAAAGTTCCTCCCCCACGGCAATCAGGCGGCGCACCCGCTCCTTTTTCACCGGCTCGGGCACCTGCCCCTCCATGCTTGCCGCGAGGGTGCCCTCACGCGGGCTGAAAGGAAATACGTGCAGCTTCAGAAACCCGATGTTGCGGCAGAAGGCGGCTGTTTCTGCAAATTCCGCCTCGGTTTCGCCGGGAAAGCCGACGATGACATCGGTCGTGAAGCTGGCGTCCGGGAAGGCCTCGTGCAATTGTCGCACTGCCGCCAGATACTGCGCGGCAATATAGCGCCGTTTCATCCGGGCGAGCACTGTATCGCTGCCGCTTTGCAGCGCCAGGTGGAACTGCGGGCAGAGCTTGGGCATTTCCTGCGCCGCGCGCACGAATGCCTCGGTGACGACAGCCGGTTCCAGCGACCCCAGACGGATGCGTTGTACGCCCTCTGCCTCGTGCGCCGCGCGGATCGCGTCGGCCAGCATCGGCTTACCAGGTAAATCGCGGCCATAACTGGTCAGATGTACGCCGGTAAGCACCAGCTCGCAAAACCCCGCCTCCGCCAGCGCCAGCGCTTCCCGGCGCACACTTTCCACCGTCCTAGAGCGGATGGAACCGCGCACTGAGGGAATCACGCAATAAGTGCAGCGATTGTCGCAGCCTTCCTGAATCTTCATCACGGCGCGGGTATGGCCTTCGTGCGCGTGGATGGACAGCGGCTCGAAGGGTGCGCCCGCAAGGCTTTCTACCGCAACTACCTGTTGGTTCTCCTCCAGCGCCTCCTCCAACAGATCCACGATTCGCCCGCGGTATTGCGTACCTAAAATCAGCCGCGCCCCGGTTTCACGCAACTTTTCACCCATACGCTGGGCCAGGCAGCCCGCCAGGATCAGCTCGCCGCACGGGTTCTGCCGCTTATAGCGCCGCGCCGCCTGCAAGCTTTTCTGGTCACCCGTCCCTGTAACCGTGCAGGTGTTGACCACAAATACGTCCGCGGGCTCTCCGGGTGGGGCGGGCACGTAGCCGCGCGCCAGAAAAGCCTCCAGCATGGCCTGACTGTCATACTGGTTCACCTTGCAGCCCAACGTGTAAAACCGTACCGTTTTTAGCATGTCACATCTCCCCGAGAACGTTCATGGTGACAGCGAGTGCGCAAAGACCCGCCGTTTCCGTACGCAGGATGCGCCGATCCAGCGTTACACAACTGGCGACGATCCGTTCCGGCGCCTCGACCTCCGCAGGAGCAGTGTCGCCCTCCGGGCCGATGACCAGCGCTAACGGAGCGCTCCATCTCTACGGGAAGCACGGCCCACGCGCCCAGTTCCGTTGCCTTCTGGATGATCGTCTCCATTTTGCCGAGCTTGGGCAGCCACTGCACAAGCGTCACCCACACGACCGCCTCAGGCACGGCGACGCCGAAAGCAAACGCACCGATGCCGTCCGTACATCCATAGCAGCCAGTTCCCCATCATCAACTGCCCGGCGTCGATTAGCTGCACTTTTCGCCCGGCTTCATGCGCAGCACGCGCGCCACGTGTACGCTCTCCTCCGGCGAAAGCGCAACCGTATCGCCGAGTGTCAACAGGGCGGTCTCTTTAAGCCGGCACCTATGCACGACCGGCCTCGTTTCGCAGGCACAGGGCGACCCATTCGCCTCGGGTCATCCGCTCTATAACAGTATAGCCTGCCGCCTCCGTCGCCTCCAGCACGTCCGCCTCGCGTTCCCGGATGATGCCGGACGCGATCAGCAGTCCCCCGGCTGCCAGATGCCTGGTAAGCGGTGCGCACAGCATGCAAATCGCATCCGCCACGATGTTGGCCACCGCCAGATCACAAAGCATGGCCTCGCCTTTCACCAGATCGCCCCGAATGACGCGCACCTGGCGGGCAACACCGTTGTGCTCCACGTTTCCCGCCGCCACCTTCACCGCGTCCGGGTCGATGTCCACTGCAAGCACGCTGGCCGCGCCCAGCTTCGCGGCGGCGATGGCGAGGATGCCGCTGCCTGTGCCTACGTCCATCACACCCATGCCGTTTCGCAGATATTTCTCCAGCATCTCCAGGCACATGGCAGTGGTTTCGTGCGTGCCGGTGCCAAAGGCCATGCCGGGGTCCAGCTCTACGATCAGGTCGCCGGGTATGGCGGGGTATTCTTCCCAGGTAGGCTTGATCACCAGCCTGTCGCCAATCCGGAAAGGCTTATAATACCGCTTCCAGTTCTCAGCCCAATCCTCGTCGGCTACGTTGGTCAATTCCAGTACCAGCGACCCCATCTCCACACCCCCGGCGCGCGCGGCTAGTTCCGTAAGTTGCAGGCTCAATTGCGCCAGTACGTCGTGGGTATGCCCATCCTGCGCAAACCAGCCCTTCACCAGCACGTCCTGCGGCATGGCGGCAAGCATGGCGGGATCGTACATCTCCCAATAAACGCCGGGCTTGGACGGTTCCGGCACGTCGCCCCGATCCACAATCTCTGTCCCCGCCGCACCCAAATGTACAAGCAAATCGCTGACAATATCGCCGCCCGGGGTCGTCGTATGCACGACCGCCTCGCACCACTGCATGGGGATTCTCCTCTCCTTTACGAATTCAAATCATAAATGCAGAAGGGATTGCGAGGGATTTTATGCTAGAGCGCGGTGCGGAAGTGAAGGCGTAGCGGGGCTACGTCGAGATTTCGCGACAAAGCAATAGCGTAAAATACCCGCAAGACCGATGCGTTAACGGTTTGAATTCGTAGTTAATGCGGCTACGAGAGGGCTTCCATCGGAAACACCCTCTCGCGTTTCGCCGGTCAACCGGCGTTCGTTCTTCTGTTGCAGCATACCACAGCGCCGGTTGCCGCGCAAGATGCGCACCGACGGCCGTACCTTTTACGGGGTCATGCCCTTAAGCTTGTCCAAAAAGGATTTTTTCTCGGCATACTCTTTGCCTGTCATGCTGCTTTCAAACTGGCGCAGCAATTCTTTTTGTTTTTCACTGAGCTTCTTGGGAATCTCCACCTTCACGCTCACCAGCAAATCTCCAGATGCGCCGCCGCGCAGGCTGGGGATGCCGTAGCCCTTCAAGCGGAATTCGGCGCCGTTCTGCGTGCCTTCGGGAATGCGGTACTTTACCGGCTGCTTTAACGTCGGCACCTCAATATCCGCGCCCAGGGCCGCCTGGGAAAGGGAGATAGGCAGTTCCAGCTTCAGCGTCGTATCCTCGCGCTGAAACAGCTTATGCGGCCGCACGGTTATGCGTACGTACAGATCACCGTTCGGGCCGCCGTGCGGGCCGGGCTCGCCCTGCCCGCGCATGACGATGGTCTGGCCGTTGTCAATGCCCGCCGGAATCTTCACCGTTGCGGTGCGGCGCTTGCGCGTGCGTCCGCTACCTTGGCAGGACGTGCATTTTTCCTTGACGATCTTGCCCTCGCCGTGGCAAGTGGGGCAAGCGCGAACCGTGACCATAAACCCACCGCTCTGGCGTACCTGCCCGGTGCCGTGGCACATGGGACAGGTCTGCGCGCTGGTGCCGGGCTTCGCGCCCGAACCCTGGCAGGTTTCACAGTGCTCGTTGCGGATAAACTCGAACGTCTTCTGGCAGCCGAAAACGGCTTCCTCAAAACTGATGGCGATGTCATGGCGCAGATCGTCCCCCTGCGTGGGGCCCTGCCGGCGCGCGCCGCCACCCATGGCGCCGCCAAAAATCGAATCGAAGATGTTGCCGAAATCGCCAAAGCCGCTGAAATCGCCACCCGCCGCACCGCCGAAACCCTGCACGCTGGGGCCGTCGAAGCCAAACTGATCATACCGCGCGCGTTTTTCGGAGTCGCTTAAAACCTCATTGGCTTCGTTAAGCTCCTTAAAGCGCTCGTCGGAGGTATGATCGTTGGGATGCATGTCGGGATGGCATTCCTTGGCTTTTTTTCTGTATGCACTTTTAATTTCGGCATCGGTGGCCGTTTTGGGCACGCCGAGCACTTCGTAATAATCACGTTTTGCCAAATACTCAC
>JAJFVI010000271.1 GCA_021371895.1 Eubacteriales bacterium
GGATTACATCCTCGCCGGCGTCGCGAGTAAAAAAAAGCAAAAGCTGGTGCTTTCGGATGTCCCCCATGTCTGTACCCTGTCTGTGGAACTGCCCGCCATCGTAGACGAGATGGACGCTTTCCTGCAAGACCTGTAAGCAGCGCGATTCGCTCACGCTTGAACATCCTTGCATCACAGCGACCCCGGTGCGCCAAAAGGCGCGGTCGGGGCCGTTTTTGATTCTGCCAGATGCCGTATGTGTCTTTACATGGCAGGGTTACAGCGTCCGCATGAAATTCGCGAAGTGCGCAAATACAATGCCGGGCTCCTCCAGGGTCGTATCCCAGCGCTTGACCCATTCCAGCGAATAGAAGCCGTCGTATCCGTTTTGTTGCAGCGTGCGCACGGCTTCCGCCAGCGGCACGTCGCCAAAGCCGGGGAGCACGTAACGGTATCCCTCGTCTGTCCGCTGACTGTCTTTAAAATGCGTGTGCCACAGCCACGGCCTCAGGTTCTCCACGGTCGTCTGCGGCTTCTCCCCCATGAAGCGGTAGGGATGATGCACATCCCACAGCGCGCCGACGCTGTCCGAGCTGACCAGGCTTAACAGCCGGGCGAGCTTCCCGCTGTCACTCCATACCCCGTGGGTCTCAATGAGCAGTTTGACGCCGTGCTCTTTGGCCAGCATTCCCAACCGTATGGCACGGTCGCGTACGTACCCCTCGTCAACTTTTCCCACAGGCTGCGGCACGGGCGCGGTCGCCATGATGCGCACATAGGGCGCGTTCAGCTTTTCCGCCAGGCAAACATAGGCATTAATTTCCGCGTCCGTCGCCTTTTCGTTCTCGCGCAGGTGGATACAGCAATCGCTATCCAGGCAGGGAATCGCCAGCTTCATCCGCTGAAGCTCCGTTAACGTGTGCGGCAGACGCTCCTTAGAAAAATCCGGCGCGCTGGGTACGGAAATATCCTTGCCGATGCCCCGAACTTCTACGCCCTGATACCCCAGATCAACCGCCGTCGCCGTGATTTCCGAGAAACTCCAGCGTGGACATCCCAGCGTGGAGAAGCTGATTTTCATGGCTATCCCCCCATATTGCATATCGAATGTCATTATGTTATCATTTCATTATTGGCCGGTCAAGTATATTTCACGCTGATTGCAGCGGACAAAATAAATCCAAACGGAGGGGCGGACATGCGGAAACGGCGGAGGCGCACAAGCGGCGTATCTCTTGGTACGATCCTCACCCTCACCCTCCTGGGGCTGGTGATCTCCGGCTGTGTTTTGCTGCTTCCCAAGCTGATGGGCAGCATCAACGACCGTGTTGACGCGCAACGCGTGAGCGTAGCGATTGACGCTTCCTTGCGCAGCCTGCACGGGGATACGGCAACACCGGCCGGCCTATCGCCGAATGCGACGCCCGCTACCGCTCCGCCACTGGAGATCGCAGCCTATGCGACGCCCACGCCAACTGCACCGCCGGAATCGACCCGGCGGTTCAGTCTCACGGCGGCGGGTTCCATCTCCATTGATACGGATATCCAACAGGCCTGCACCGGCGCGGAAGGATATGCCTTCGAGCCGGTGTTTGCACAGCTTACAGGACTGCTGAAGGGCGATTTGAATGTAGCGACACTAGAAAACCTGACGGTCATCAACGAGAAGCTGACCGACGTGAATATGCCCGGGGACGCGCTGGCCGCCCTTCGCGCCGCCAAATTCAACGTGCTTTGCACCGGTTTCCCGGGAGTGCTGAGCCTGGGGATTTCCGGGCTCGGCGAAACGCTGAACGCGATCTCCACCTCCGGTATGACCCCTTACGGCACTTATTTATCCCAGGATGCCCGCAACCATGTGGTGGCCCTGCAAACCAAGAATATCATGGTCGCGCTGCTAAGCTTTCAGGGTGAGCTGAGCAGCGCGAGCAAAAAACAGACTTCCACCGAGGAACAGGCATACGCGATTGCTCCGCTTACGCTGCCCGCTATCACTGCGGAAATCACCGCGGCGCGCGCCGCAGGCGCGCAGATCGTGGTCGTTTCGCTGTGCTGGGGCAAGGTGGGCGCTACCGTTCCCACCGGCACTCAGCGGGAACTGGCGCAGGGCATCGCGAACGCAGGCGCGGACATTATTCTGGGCACGCATAGCGGAGCGGTGCAAACGGTCGAACTGCTGAGCGCGACGCGCGCGGACGGCAGCGTCCACAACACCGTGTGCGCCTATTCCCTCGGCTATCTGCTGAATTCGGATCGTTCAAACCGCGACAACGTTTCCGGCATGTTATTGCATATCGATATGACATACGATCTGGCGCTGGACACGCTCGCGTTTGACAGCCTCACCTATACCCCCACCTATATCTGGCGTGAAAAGATCGACGACGCAACCGTCTACAGCGTTGTGCCAAGCAATGCTGCGCCTCCCGAAGCCATGGGCAGCGGGCAGCAAGACGTGATGGCGCGAAGCCTGTCCCTCGTCCGGGAGCGGCTGGCCGGGTCCGCCGCGACCGAAGCAAAGCCGTAACGCAAATCAGAATACCGATTGCTATTTTCTGCGTTTATCACGAAAATGATTCCAAAGCGCACAAGCGGCGGTCACGGCCAGACCAGCAACCGTGATCCACGGCAGTCCCAGCCACCGGGGTTGTACGGACGAAAGCGACGTCAGGGCGGACGCGATGATGCCCGCCGTATACAAAAGCGACCGTCGAAGGTGTTCCGCCCGCTTTGCTTGTGCCTGCTCCGCCTCCTGCGCGGCCGGGTTTTCTAACTGAAGCTTCAATTCACCCTTGAGCGCCGCACGCAATGCATCGTTTAACAGCGCCGGTGTGCTGAGTGATTTTTGCACCGATTCATACAACGCGTTTGCGTTTTTCAGCAGCGCCTTTTTCCAATCCACGTCGTGAAGCGCGTCCTTCACGAAACGTTGGGAGAGAATCTGCATCAGGTTCGTTTCGGGGCTGATATCCGCCACCAAACCTTCCAGCGTGCTCAACCCGCGCGCGAGCAGGGTAACGCCGGCAGGCATGGAGAGCTTATATTTCTGCGCCAGATCCAGCACCTGCTGCATTAGCGTGCTCAGGTTCATGGCGCCCAGATCCATGCGCAAATATTCGGTCATCATCGTACCCAAATCGGCGTAAAGTGCCTCCCTGCGCACGGGGACGCTGTGGCGGCTGATGGCGAGAACGGCATCCGTCAATGCGCCAATATCGCTGGAAACGGCTGCCGCGATTGTCTTTTTAAACATGCTCTGATCCCTGGCCGATAGCCGCCCCACCATGCCCAAATCCAGCCATACGATCTGACCGTCACGGATGAGCAGGTTGCCCGAGTGCGGATCCGCATGGAAAAAGCCATCGTCCAGCACCTGCTTCATATAATTCAGGCAGAGCTTGTGGCTGATTTCCTCCGGATCGTACTGCTGCGCTTTCAATGCCGCTAGATCGTCAATGCGTATACCATCCACAGCCTCCATCACCAGCACCTGCCGGGTGGAAAGCGCTTGATAGACCTTCGGACAGGCGACGTAAGCGACGTCTTCGTTTAAGCGGCGAAATTCGCATACGTTGTTCGCCTCATTAAGAAAATCCATCTCCTGCTGGGAAACGACCCACATCTCGTCCAGCACCATAGCAAAATCCACGGTCTCGCCCGTCGGGGTCAGTTTGATCAGCTTCGCGGCGTTGTGCAGCAAGGCGATGTCGCTCGCCATGACCTCGAAAATGCCTTCGCGCTGCACCTTCACCACCGCTTTTTCACCCGAAGGCAAAGTGGCGCAGTGCGCCTGCGCGATGGATGCGCTGCCAAGCGGCACGGGATCGAAGGTGGGAAAGGCTTCGGACAGCTTCATGCCCAGCGATGCTTCCACAACGCGTTCCACTTCATCCGTGGGCATCGGGGTTACGTCGGAGTGCAGCTTTTGCAGTTCTTCGCAATAGGCGGCGGGGAGCAGGTCGGGACGCATGGACAACATTTGCCCCAGCTTAACAAAGGTGGGCCCAAGGTCTTCCACAATCGCGCGCAGTTTGACGGGTGTTATCCCACGGATAACGTTATGCTTGTTCAGCACCCCGACGATCTCCATCAGGCGGCCGGCGCTCCCGGTGCTGCCGCTTTTACGCATCTGCCTCGGGCGTCTGGCCCAACTGATCCAGCTTGTCGCGGATAGCTTTACGTTCCTCGGGCGTCAGTTTGTCCAGCGCCGAAAGCACCTCATCCTTGCCAACGGCGGAAACCGCCGGTTCTTCCGTTTCGTCCATGGCCTGCCGAATCTCGTGGCGAAGGCGTTCGTTCATATCCTTGCCCTGCGCAAGCACTTCCTCGCCACGCTTGGCCAGCGTTTCGATCGCATCTCCCGTTTTTTCCGTGGCGACGCTCGCCGCGCCCAGCCCTGCCAGAACCAGTTTACGCAGCTCTTCACTGATACTCATTAGGAACCCTCCTGTCGCTTCATTGTCCCGGAGCCGGTCATTCGGCTCCAAGCAATACGTTCGATAAACGGATGTCGAATCCTCTTTTAGCAAGGGTCACGCTTTACAGCCCCTGGGGAAAATGATAGAATACAGGTGACGGCAGGCACGCAATTGGATACGCGGGAGTACGGTTTCCGGGTTGAAAACAGGCGGTTGCGCAGTACGCCAGGGAGGTGTCCCATGCTGGATTTTGTGAAATGGCGCGGCGATCTGCCCTTAAGTGTTTCGCCTCTTTGTGAGATTGACGCGCTGATCTTTTCCCAGCTTTGCTATCTGCTTTTCCAGGATGCGTTGGGAGCTGGCGCCGCACCGCTAAGCATGGCCGCGCGTTTGGTGGAGAACATTCCAGAAGAATCGGGTAACGCGCAGGCGGTCACCATGCGCCACAAGCTGCTCAAAGCTGTGAAAACCACCGCACGCTACGGCGATCTCACGGTCGGGCGCTGCGAGGATCGTTTCGACGCCATGCGCGGCATGCAGTTCTCCGCCATGACCATTACCCTCCCGGACGGCTCGCTGATGATCGCCTATCGTGGAACGGACGCGACGGTTGTGGGCTGGCGGGAAGATTTTAACATGTCCTTTTCATGCCCTGTGCCCTCACAGACCGAGGCGCTTGCCTACCTCACGGCAGTTGCGGCGGAAACCGCTGTTCCCCTACGGCTGTGCGGGCACTCCAAGGGTGGCAATCTGGCCCTGTATGCCACCGCCTGCTGCGAACCCGCCATACGTGAGCGAATCACCGAAATCTACCTGTTCGACGCGCCCGGCTTAGATGACGCGACGCTGGCGACCGACGGCTACCGTACGGCACTGCCCAAGGTACGCTGCTATGTGCCACAATCCTCGCTGATCGGACGGCTGATGGGTGTGCCGGACAGTTATACCATCGTTCGCAGTACGGGCGCTACAGGCATCGCCCAGCACAACGTATTTAACTGGGTGCTGGACGGCCCGCGCTTTGCCACCCTTCCGGCGCTTAATAAAGCAAGCCGCCTGATGAAGATGACGATAGACGAGTTTTTGGTGGGCAGCACACCCGACACACGCCGGTTATTTGTGGATGCGCTGTTTTCCGTGCTGGAATCAGGGAACGCGAATACCTTGGGCGAGGTGGCCAAACACTGGACGGATACGGCCGGCTCACTGCGGGATACGCTGCGCTCGCTGGATCCGGGTACCCGCAAGGCCGTGCTCACCATTACCGGCACCCTGGCCTCCAGCGGTATGGAAAGCGCCCGTCGTTTCTTGAGCGCGTACCGGACCGACCCGCGTTTGCCGCAGTAGCTGAAACAGTTCAAAACAATCCAGTAAAAAGCGCCGGATTCCGAAGCGGAACCCGGCGTCTTTTTATTTGTCAGAATGACAAGGTAATAAAATCCGTATACTGGTAACCGCCGAACACGTCGTTGAGGCAGAAGCCGTACACATAGTCCGCTTCAGACTCCACATCATCATACCCAAACGCAATCGTTCCTCCCGCCCCGACCGTAATGGGGTCGCCGGTGAAAGGCTCGCTCTGTTCCTCGTCATTTTCGTCCCAATAAATCAGCTCGTACTGCGGCACCACGATATCGCCCTGCACAAGCTCCTCGTATCCGCGCACCGGCAAACCGGCATCGTTGTATCCCTCCGTCGTGCCGATGACCACGCCATCCGGGTGCTCCGCGTCGAACACGACCAGAAGGTAGGTTTCCTCGCCGTTCAGCGTTACGGGGATCAGCGAGCGGATATAGTTCTCGTTGGCGATCTGGTCGTACATGCACACCATCTGCCCAGCGAGGGTCGGCCAAGTGCCGTCAAACAGGCCGTACAGCTTGCCGCTGTTCCAATTCACGATCACTTCCTGTGTGTAGCCAAAATCCACGTAATATTCGTTATCAGCGTCGCTGACATCCATCATCAGACAGGCGTCGGCCGAGGCGAGGTATTGCATATCCTCGTCGGAAAGCGTGACGCTGTAGGCGTAATCCCCCGATGCGTCCGCAAAGGGGTTTTGCAGGTCGTAGGTCTCGCCACCCGCGGAAACCTCAACCGTCGCGTCCCCTGCGGTATTCGCCGCATTCGCCTCACCACTGGCGAACGTATCGCTGTTGTATGTGTCCGCACTCCATTGCTGGCTCTCGTCATATGCCGCAACGTTAAAGGCTTCGCCATTCTCCCCGAAAAGTCCGTTTACATAGTTATCCAGAGAGAAAGTTGCGCTTTGATCATCGTACTCACTATCCGCGCCATTTTCCACGTCCTCTGGTTCCTTCGTACCATCCGCTGCGCTCCAGCCGCTCCACAGATTGGTGCTGCCCGTGGTTTCCTCGGCGTACTGGGAAAACCAGTCTATCGTCGCATCCTGTACGCTTTCCTGCGTTGTGGCGGCGGAAACGAAGGTGTGGCTGCCGCCTTGCAAGGTATCCACAAAGCCGCGCACAAATCCGGTATAGGCGGGCATCAGGTTTTGCGTGTCGTACTCGCTCAGGTACCCGTCGGCGTCGGCGCGGGTGGTGAAGGGCACGAGCACCGCAAGGCCGGAAATGACGCTCGCGCTCAAGTTCGCGGTGTATCCGTTTACCACCACCACGTCCGCAAGCGCCTTGCGCAGCGCCTCGGCGCCCGCGGCGTCATAGGAAGCGAACTTCTGCGCAAAGAGCGTCAGATCGATCATGTCGGATGCCGCGTCGTCGGTTTCGCCAAAGGAGGGCATCTGCTGGCGCGTGCGGGAAATCGCCTTAAACCCGTCCCCCGCCACGGCGGTTTCCAAACTCGTGCCCATGGCTTCTACCGCCGCACGCAGCGCGTCCATCCGATTGAGGTTCAGTACGGACAGCGTGCCGAACTCCCCGTAACCTGCGTCGTCGACAGCTTTCAGGAACCCGTCCACAATTTTATGGCCGACGGTTTCCATATCCGCGCCGGGGTCTTTAACAAGGGTCGGAAGCCAACTGTCATAGCTCCAACCCTCGCCGGGCTCGGTTTCCTCGCTGGCGATCATATAATCGGTAAAAGACTGCAGATGCACAGCCATTTCATAATCCGCCATCAGGCAGGCGTCGAAACCCACCATGGCAAATTTGCGGTAATTCGGCTCCTGCGTTACCGTCTGGAAAGCGGCGTAGATTTCCGCCATGTTCAGGCTGTCATCAGTAATTTCGTCGTAACAAACACCTTCGGTCGCGCCCGCGCCGTGATCCCAAAAGATCAGGCCGTAACGGTCGGCTGGGAAGTGTTCCAGCCCGTAGCTAAGGAACGCAGCGAACGCGTCCCCGTCCCCCATGTTGACTTTCCCCAGCTTTTCCAGCCGGGTCAGCCCTTTGCTGTCGAGGCTCCAGCGCTCGGCCTTCCCGTCGGTGATCTTTTTATTTGTCCAGTTTTTCGTCCCACCGGTCTGCACGTATACGTTTACGTTTCCGCCCGGTTTAACGCCGCTTTTCACCATTTCGTTCAAGTCGTCGGTTGCCAGCCCGCCGTCGCTTTCCAGATCGGTACCGCACAGGTACACCATCAGGGTAAAGGTTGGTTCCGCGGCGGCGGCGGGAACGGACAAGGGCATCACGAACAGAACCATCACCATGAGCAGGGATAGTGCTTTTTTCATGGGGCGCTCTCCTTAACAATCGGCGTTGAGTGTACAGGAACGGTGTGGCGCTAAGCCGACGCGGCCTTAAATATCCAAGAATTCGCGAAATTCCCGCATGATGCCGATGCCGTCCGGGTAGTGCGCGGCAAACTGGGGCACGGCGTGGCTGGGAAAGCTGTTGCCTTCGATAAAGCAGGGGCCGTTTTCCGTTACGGCCACATCCCAGGCGATGAAACGCATCTGGGGCACCTTCTGGGCGGCGTCCAGGCACATGCGCATGGCTTCCTGAAAGCAGGGAACCTCAAAACCCACAATGGGCGTGCCGGTCATAGGGTGTTTTTCAAAGGTGTTTCCGGCCTTGTCCGCGCCGACGGTCAGCAGCCTTCCGCTTTCCAGATCCACGCGCGCCGCCATACCCCCGCAATCGACATTGTCCATCACCTTACCGTTGCCGATACGTAAAAAAGCGTATACCACACCCTGTTTTTTATCCCCCAGGAGTGTAGCGATGCGGATGGTGTTAACCGAGGTCGGGCACAGCGCCATCATTTTGGGGTGCTGAATCACACGCTCCTCCACGATGCCGATGCCCTTATCCAGCAGTTCCCGCAGAAACGCCTCTTCCCGGCCCTGCCAATCTTCCCGTGTGAAACTCTCGATTCCCACCCCGCTGCTGCCTTCCAGCGGCTTGGCGATCAGGTCGCCGTTTTCGTGCAGGAACGCCACAAACGCTTCCACGTCCGTATCGGCGGTCAGCTTCATCCAGTTGCGGTTCACGTTTTCCTTAAACAGCTCGTTGAAGGTTGCCTTATCGTCAAACAGGTACCAATACGCTTTGTCGTTCATGCGGCGCACGATGGTATTGCTTAAACCCCGGGTGATGACCGTTTTTTTCTGTTCGTCCGTAAGTCGGTACATCTCGGCGATTTTATAATCCATATAGCCGGCGTTGTACGTAAGCGCGCAGCGCAGCATGTCCCACAGGAGCCAGCGGCGGCTTTTGCCGCATTTCTGTTTCAGGAAACCGGTCGTTTTCCACATTTTCGTAAAATCCATACGCACCAGACGCTTACAAAAAAATGATAGTTTCCTCACGACTGCCTCCTAAAATTTATACGTTAAAGCGGAACAGCGTCACGTCGCCGTCCTTCATCACATATTCTTTGCCCTCACTGCGGATGAGGCCCTTTTCGCGACAGGCGTTCATGCTGCCCTGCTCTACCAGCGCGTCGAACGGCACGATTTCCGCGCGGATAAAGCCGCGCTCGAAATCCGAATGGATCTTTCCAGCCGCCTGCGGAGCTTTCGTCCCCTGCGGGATCGTCCACGCGCGGCATTCGTCCGCCCCAGAAGTGAGAAACGAAATCAGCCCCAACAATTTGTAGCTTGCCTGCACCAGCCTGTCCAACCCGCTTTGGCCGATGCCCAGCTCCGCCAGAAACTCCTGCTTTTCCTCCGGCTCCATCGCGCCGATCTCTTCCTCAATGCGGGCGCTGATGGTGAAAACCTCCGCACCTTCAGCTTTGGCGATTGCCTGCACCTTGCGCACCATATCCAGCGTATCCGCAGGCTTGCCCACATCCTCTTCGGCGATGTTGGCCGCGTAGATCACAGGCTTATCCGTCAGTAAAAACCACCCGTCCACAATCGCCTTCTCCACCTCATCCGTAGGAAAGGTGCGCACGGGCTGACCCGATTCCAGATGTTTCACCAGCTTTTCCGCCAGTTCCGCTTCCATGGCGACCTTGCGATCGCCGGATTTCACCAGTTTCTGCGCGCGATCGGCACGCTTGGCTACGGTTTCCAAATCGGCGAAGATCAATTCCAGATTGATTTCTTCCATATCGCGCACGGGGTCGATAGACCCGTCCACGTGGATGATGTTCTCATCCTCAAAGCAGCGCACCACATGCACAATGGCATCCACCTCGCGGATGTGGGAGAGGAACTTGTTGCCCAGCCCTTCGCCCTTGCTGGCACCTTTTACGAGGCCGGCAATATCCACAAACTCCACCATGGCGGGCGTGACTTTTTTGGGGTGAAACATCTCGGCCAGCACATCCAGCCTGTGGTCGGGCACCGGCACCACGCCCGTATTGGGTTCTATGGTGCAAAAAGGATAATTGGCCGCCTGCGCACCCGCTTTGGTGATGGCGTTAAACAGCGTGCTCTTCCCTACGTTGGGAAGGCCGACGATTCCCAGTTTCATGGCTCCACATCCTCAAACAGCCTTGTTTTTACATCGGTTTATTATACGACATGCCACAGCAAAAAGCAACGCGGGCACCCTCTGCCCTTTCCGGACTTGACAACAGATTGCATGTGAGTATACTGGGGTTGACGGCAAACGATCATCATACTAGGGGGGATACTGTCCGGTCGGCGCGTTAGCGCTTACCGGAAAAGAAAGAAGACACATCCGCATTCAAATCGCTGCGTTATGCGCAGTTGTTTTTAGTGCGCCTGTGTTATCTCTCTTTGTGGCGGTATCCTCTTTTTACACAGAGGGATACCGCGACCGTGGCATTCCTCTTTTCGTTTGCCGTCCAAAATGAAAGGAGAACCACCATGTTATCATATCAAACCTGGCAAAAGGAACTGGAGCGCCCCATCCCCTATCAATCCGGTGCGCCCTTCTGGACTCAGCCGCACATCGCGCGGGAAATGCTCAAAACGCATCTGGATCCGGCTACCGATGCTGCCAGCTACAAACCAGACACCATTCAGGCTATCTGCGCTCACCTGCAAACAGCCATGGGGTGGACGGCACAAACCCGCCTGGTCGATCTGGGTTGCGGACCCGGCCTGTACTGCAGGCAAATCGCCGCGCTGGGCGTTGCCGTGACGGGCGTCGACCAATCCGCCAACTCCCTGCGCTATGCCCGCACACAGTGCCGCGACCAAAACGCAAACTTTCTGAATGCCAGTTATCTCGAGCCCTTTGGCGAAAACACCTTTGATGCGGCTCTCCTGATTTCGCAGGATTATGGCGTGTTATCGGGTGAGCAGCGCCAAACGCTGCTTGGCAACATCCATCCTGCGCTGAAAACGGGCGGGCGGTTTGCGCTGGATTTCCTTAGCCAGCAGCTGGGGAGCATTAACCTTGACATCCACAAACGTACCC
>JAJFVI010000151.1 GCA_021371895.1 Eubacteriales bacterium
GCCATGGCCTTGAGCGCGCCATGCGGCAGATCAGCCATGACCTCGCTCCACATGCCTTGCATGGCGTAGAGATCCACCTGCTGGCCGGTATACTCCTGCGTCAGCTGCCATTCCAGCGCCTTGGCAGTATGCGGCATCCCCAGCAGCAGGGGCGAGACCGGCTCCCGCACCTGAAAATCAAACGGCCCGTGCTTGATCTGCAAAAGCACGTTGTCGTCAAACTGCCCGTCCAATTCGGCATAATTTTCATAGGCGGCCATGGGGCGGTCGGTTTTCGTGTCGCGCCAGTCCTGCTTGCAGTTATACACAAAGCAGCGCCACACCACCACACCGCCGTGCGGCTTCAAGGCGCGGGCGAGCAGATTGGCTCCCTGCGCGTGGTCACTCCCGTAGGCATAAGGGCCGGGGCGGTTTTCCGAATCCGCCTTTACAAGAAACCCGCACAGGTTGGGCACGTGGCGGTATACCAGCGCGGCACGCCGCCTCCACCATTCCTGCACACGCTCATCCGGCGGATCGGCGGTGGGCAGGCCATCGGAAAGAGGCATCGAAAAATCCACGGCCAGCATCAGCCGGATGCCGAAAGCCGCAAAAAGCTCCGCCACCTTCTTTACCTTGGGCAGAAAGCGCTCCGAAATCAGCTCCTGCGCGGGATAGATTACGTTTACGTTGTTGAGGCATACGACGTTTACGGACACGGAAGCCAAAAGCCGGGCATAGGCGCGCAAAAGCGGCCAATCCTCCGTTAGCTCCCTGTTCGCAAAAAACAGCGACGCGCCCGCGTACCCGCGTTCCACGCTTCCGTCCATGTTGTCCCAATGATCCAACATCCGCAGCGGGTGGGCTGGCACGCGCATGTCCGCAGGCAGGGGCAGATCGGCACGGCGGCTGAGCAGCAGACGGTAAGCCCCGTACAGTATACCCGTATCACCTCCGCGGATATGGCAGGCGTCGCCGGAAGGGGCGATTTCATAAGCGTCGCCTAGCCCCGGCTGCATCTCCAGCACACAATCCACGCCTTGCCGCCGCAATTCCCAGTCGGCGATCTCGGCAGGCGTCCGCAGCGTTTGCGGCACCTCTCCCGCCGGAAGCCAGCACGCGTCCCGGTTCATATGCATTTCCCCCCTAATATGGCATCAGCATAGCATCAACCGGACACTTTGCCAATGGCCGTTTGGAAAGGGATGACATGAGAAACTATTTTATGCACCGGCGCTACCCTGGTTCGGCCTACTTGCCACAAGCGGAATATCTGTTATAATAGACCGGTAACGCAGGCAACAGCCGAACCATCCGCCGTCCATGCTGAAAACGCGGCCCTGCCCTAAACGCGAACCGCTCGCCATAGCCCGCTATGCTCGCGCGTTCCCGCTTCCGGCACCGGCCCGCCTCCCAGCAAACCAAGCAGGGCTTCGGCGACAGCTATCCGGCAGTGGAGGCGCAAGGGTGAGCGACAAGCAGAAATCCATCGTCGGCGGTATGACGATCCTGGGGATTACCGGACTGATCTGCAAGATCGTGGCGGTGATGTATCGCATACCGCTGGCCTGGTTGATCGGCGAACAGGGGCTGGGCACGTTCCAGCTCGTTTTCCCAACGTATAATCTACTGCTGACCTTGTCCTCCGCGGGGCTCCCGGTTGCCGTGAGCCGGATGGTCAGCTTTTCGCTGGCGCGCAACGACCCCCGCAATGCCGAACGCGCCTTTCACAACGCCCGTTCGGTACTCACGGTGCTGGGCGCGATCGGCACCTTTTTAATGATCGTCTTCAGCGCCTATCTAAGCCAGCGCGTGGGCGACCCGGAGACCCGGATGGGCTTTATCGCCATCGCGCCGGCGCTGCTTCTGGTATGCACCATGAGCGCATTTCGCGGCTTTATGCAGGGCCAGCAGAACATGGTGCCAACGGCCATCAGCCAGCTCATTGAGCAGGTGGGCAAGGTGGCGGTGTCGCTGCCGCTGGCTTATCTTGGTTCACGCATTGGCATGCCAATCGGGGGTGGCATCAACATAGGCTTTGCCGCCAGCGGCGCGCTGTTGGGCAACACCATCGCGGAGGGCGTGGCGCTGTTCTACATCACCGTCGTGTACCGCCGCAAGCACCCCGCCTACCTTACGCGCCCGCAGGATGAGAGCATAGAGCTCATCCCCAGCCGTACGTTGATGAAAAGGCTGCTGGCGCTGGCGGTTCCCATCACGCTGGCGGCGTGCATTGTTCCGCTTGCCTCGTTCATTGATTCCGGCATGATCGTCAACCGCCTGGTTGACTCGGCGGGCTTCGCCCGGGATGCGGCGCGCGCCATGTACGGCCGATATTCCGGCTATGTGATCAACCTGATTAATGTGCCCACGGCGCTAGCGCTGGCCATCTCCATGAGTCTCGTACCCGCTGTTTCCGCCGGCATGGGTCGCGGCGATTGGAAAAGCATCCGCCGCCAGAGCCACATGGGCCTGCGTATGGCGTTTCTGGTGGGCTTGCCCTCTAGCTTGGGTATGAGCATGCTGGCCCGGCCTATCTTGGCGCTCATCTACCCCTTCCCCACGGAGGAGGCGCTCGTGCAGACGGCCGAGCTCCTGTCCCTGTCCAGCTATACCGTCGTGCTCTTTACGGTGGTGCAGGCCACTAGCGGTATCCTGCAAGGGCTACGCAAGCAGCGCATTCCCATGTATACCCTTCTGGTGGGCGTGGGGCTGAAAGTGCTGATCAACTACACCTTCATCGGCAACCCGGCCATCAACATCTACGGCGCACCTTTGGGTTCGCTGGTCTGTTACGGCGTCAGCATGCTGCCCAACCTCTACTACGTCCATAAATACGCCAAAATGCCGTACGATCCGCTCAACATCCTCCTGAAACCGCTGGCGGCCACGATCTGCATGGGCGGCGTAATCTACCTTCTGCAAAAGGTTCTGCCTTCAAGCCGGCTGACGACCCTGCTGCTTATTTTGGCGGGGCTGATTGCCTTTACGCTCTTTGCGCGGCTGTTCGGCGCGCTGCGCAAGGAGGATCTCAAACCCCTGACACGGAAATTTCACCGAAAGAAAAACGTCTGAACGCGCCGACAAATACAACCGAAGGAGGAGGACGCCCTTGTATCCCATCACCATCGCAACCATTTCCACGGGGGATGTTTCCCTGCTGACCCGGGAAACCCAAAGCGCGCTGGAAACAGCCGACCTGCGCGTGCTGCGCACCGGTCGGCATCCGCTGGCTGCATGGCTTGCCGAACATGGGTTGCCCTATCAAACGCTGGACGAATTTTATGAACGCAATGAGGACTTCGACGCCTTCAATCACGCGGCGGCAGAGCGCCTGATAGCGCTTGCGCAGAATACCGATGTACTCTACGCCGTACCGGACGCCGCGATGGATGCGACTGTAACCACGCTAAAGGCGTTGCTGCCCGCCGACGGCCACCTGACCGTTTTGCCGGGCGTCAGCCATGCGGATCGCTGTATGGCCCTGCTGGGCGTACCCGCAAGCGGCCTGCGCCTGTACGCCGCCGAGGCGTTTCGCCAATCCAGGGTCAGCCCGGGCGAAGCGCTGCTGCTGTGTGAACTGCACAGCCGCGAATGCGCGGGCGAGTGCAAGATTAAACTCATGCGTATGCTCCCGGATGAAACGGAACTGATCTTTTTGACCGGCAGTGAAAGCGGGGCGCTGGTAAATACTACCATTCTGCTGTACGCGCTGGATCGCCAGCCCGCCTACGATCATCTAACAGCCTGCTACGTGCCCGCTGTGCCGATGGAAAAGCGGGCACGCTTCGACATGGATGATCTGGTGGCGGTCATGGCGCGGCTTCGCGCGCCGGACGGCTGCCCCTGGGACAGGGAACAGACCCACGAGAGCCTGCTGACCAATCTGCTGGAAGAAAGCTACGAATATATCGGTGCAGTACGCGACGGGGACACCGATCATATGTATGATGAACTGGGCGACGTGCTGCTGCAGGTAGTGTTTCACGCACAGATCGCCCGCCAGCACGGAGATTTTGATCTCGACGACGTTACCAGCGCCATCACCGGCAAGCTAATTGAGCGCCATCCGCACATCTTTAGTACCGTGAAAGCGGATACGGCTGCTCAGGTGTTGGAAAACTGGGACGCCATCAAGCGCCGCCAGCGCGGCATCCGCAGCGTCGCTGAAGCCATGGACGACGTATCCACAGGGCTGAGCGCCGCCATGCGCGCCGACAAGATACAGCGTAAGGCAGCCAAGATAGGTTTCGATTTTCCCGACGCGGTCTCCGCGCTTGGCAAGGTGCGCGAGGAGGCCGATGAGGTGAGCGAATGCCTGCAAAACAGCCTTGATCCGGAAATGGAACTGGGCGATTTGTTCTTCTCCGTGGTGAATGTTTGCCGCCTTTCCCATAAAAACCCAGATATCGCCCTTTACGTTGCTACGAATAAGTTTATCGAGCGTTTCCGGAATATGGAAATTTCTGTGCGAATGGCCGGAAAATCAATTGGGGACTTGACTTTGTCGGAAATGGATGTATACTGGGAAACAGAAAAGCAAGGAAAATAGCCCGATGCGGGTTAAAGTCTGCTTTTCGACGGTCAACCAGTAACGTACCATGCAAATGGTCCAATAACGAAGGAGGAACTACCTATGAACAAAGCTGAACTGACTGCTGCTATCGTTAAGAAGACTGGTTTCACCAAGAAAGATGCCGAGAAGGCTCTTGGCGCCGTGACTGAGTCGATTACCGAGGCTCTTGCTTCCGGTGAAAAGGTTCAGGTCGTTGGCTTCGGCTCCTTTGAGGTCCGCAAGCGTCCCGCCCGCATTGCCCGCAATCCCCGCACCGGCGAGCAGATCAAGATCACCGCTTCCAAAGCGCCTGTCTTCAAAGCCGGCAAAGCCCTCAAGGAGAGCGTCAACAAGTAACCCTGCGTTTAAACGACCGGGGGTTTCAGGCCGGGGTTCTAGGCTGTCGGCAGGTTTCTGCCGGCAGCCTTTCGATATCCCGGCATTTTGATGTTCAATAAAGGCAGGCGAAGCTAGAGGCACTCTCCCTTATGCGACAATGCGTATTCGCAACGTCAGGAAGGCGTGCGCCGGGATCGTTCACAAATCATCCATGGCTTTCCGGGCGTCCATGCGATATGATACAGGCATCGTACAAACCCATCATACAACCCAGCGTAAGGAGAATGTTATGAACCCGATCCTGCGCCTCGAGCATATAGCGAAGGCCTACGACGGCCACTCCGTGCTGATCAATGCGACGTTGATGCTCAACGCCGGGGAGTGTGTTGCCGTAACCGGCATAAACGGCTGCGGAAAAAGCACCCTGCTTCGCATCGCGGTGGGGCTGACCCGTGCTGATACGGGCTTTGTGACAACGACCCCGGGATTGCGCATACAGTATGTTCCCGATGCCTTTCCCCGCCTTCCCCTGAAACAAAGGTCTTTTATCAGGGCGCTGGAAAAGATCGATTGTGGGGATCTTTCTAGCCTCATTCGCGAATTTAGCCTCGCAGATGCGCAGGAGAATTCCATTCGCGATTTTTCAAAGGGTATGCTCGGCAAGATCGCGGCCCTACAAGCGCTTGGCGCGCCCGCTGATCTTCTTGTTTTGGATGAACCGCTATCCGGGATGGATGCGGCCGCGCATGACACCTTCCTGCGCCACGTCCGGGCACGCATGCGCGACGGCTGCGCCGTGCTGTTGGCCTATCACGGGCAGGACTTGGCCGACGCGCTGGCTGCGCGCGTATACATAGTGCACGAGGGGCGGTTAGTCCCCCAAACGTCTTGCGCGAAAACCACGGGTATCACGAGCGACGATTGTCTTTGTCCGCAATGCGCTCGGTTCGCCCACGGCGACTGCGCCGGAAGGAGCGTGTACAATGCGTAAAGCCTTCCGCGCCGCGAAGCTGCCGCTGCACCTCTACTTCAAATCGGGAAAGGTCATCCTGCCGTTGCTTGGTTTGCTGGCCTTTCTGCTGGTATTTTACCATGTGCGGCCCTTCCATGTCGTCGGAAGCTACTCCATATCTTTTGCCTTCGCTTTCGCGGTTTCGTTGTGGTTCGGCGTTTCGTTGGTATGGTCGGAAGAGCCGTATCTGGCGCAGATCCTATCTGTCAAAGTTGGTATGGTAAAGCTGCCGGTCGCGCAGAATCTGCTCGCCTGCGCGTTTGCCGCGATGGCCGGACTTTTGCTGGTGGTGATGCCGGCGCTGGGCAGCATCTGGATACCGGACTTCTTCACGCGTGCGCTAAACGCAAGCGATGTCCTTTCCGCTGGCTTTTTGCATATAAGCGCCACGATATGCGGTTGTTCGCTAGGCATGCTGTTTCATCCAAGGTTGATCCGTGACCGCAAGTTTGCCTTTATCTCATGCCTGTTGTTCGGATTGTTCAGCTATGTATCCGGCGGGTTGGGCGTGCCCTTTGAAGTACGCCTGCTCTTGCCGCCGCTATACGACGGCCTGTACCAAACCGGTTCCGCAGATGCTTTTTCCGCGAGTTATGTGATTATCTATACGTTACGCTTTTTGCTGTACGGGCTTGCCTGCGACGCCCTGCAGGTGTATGTGCTGAACCGGCGGAAATTCTAACCTGGACTTTCTTACATATATGAAACGGTACCCGTTTTCGGGGTGCCGTTTGTGTAGCTAAAGAGACTTTCTAATGGCGGCATCGTAGGCGTAAAACGGGAGCGTGCGCACAGTGAGCATAACGTCGAAGCTGTGAGCGACCCCGAAGTGAGCCGGGAATAAAGCGGGTAAGCAGCAGCGCAGCCTGCGAAGATGGAGCAACCGGGAGAATGGCGTAGACTCCCCCATTGGGTGGTATAACCTCTTTAACGCAGTATAACGCGAAACGGCACCCGTTTACGCGGGTGCCGTTTATATGTTTGGAATGCGGCGGTGATCTACTCTTCCGGGCCGTTACCAGCCAAGTACCATCGACGTGCTGAGGCTTAACTTCTGTGTTCGGTATGGGAACAGGTGGATCCCTCAGGCCATTGCCACCGCAAAGGGTGAACAGGTTTGGAACATTTGCATGACCGGGCCATTGCCTCCGGTCGGTTTCATGGTCGCCCGGTTCCCTGCCGGTCGCCGTGCTCCGTGAAACCTCTCAACCTCAGCTCGCTCCGGGCTGTGCCCGGGCACCCACCGGGTGCGCGTTCTCTTGGGTTGCCGCAAAGGGTGAACAGAGTTGGTGGGGAGGTCGCGCTTGCTTGGCGGTTGCCCGCCGGGCTTTGCGCTGCTCCGGAACAGCATGCTTTACACACGCTGACAACTGTACGGGAAGGACTTCTCTCATTCGTTCTTGTTCGTTTTCCTGGCCTTAGGCTTGAAATCAAGCTTTCGACCGATTAGTATCATCAAGCTACACACATTACTGCGCTTCCACCGATGACCTATCACCTTGTAGTCTTCAAGGGGTCTCTCGCGCTTGCGCGCCTGGAATCTTCTTCTTGAGGTGGGCTTCACGCTTAGATGCCTTCAGCGTTTATCCCTTCCGCACTTCGCTTCCCTGCTATGCCGTTGGCACGACAACAGTTGCACCAGAGGTGCGTCCATTCCGGTCCTCTCGTACTAGGAACAGCTCCTCTCAGGATTCCTACGCCCACGATGGATAGGGACCGAACTGTCTCACGACGTTCTGAACCCAGCTCGCGTGCCGCTTTAATTGGCGAACAGCCAAACCCTTGGGACCTGCTTCAGCCCCAGGATGCGACGAGCCGACATCGAGGTGCCAAACCTC
>JAJFVI010000162.1 GCA_021371895.1 Eubacteriales bacterium
TCCATTTCCGCGCCGATGTATGCTTTTGCATCCGGGAGAACGTTGAGCAGGTCCAGGAGATAGAGAGCGTTCACGGCGGGCAAGCCGTCGCCAAAGTCGTATAGCGGGGCTTTTTTTCTGCCGTTGCTTGCGCGATCCAGCGCGATAAAGGTTTTAAGCTCGTCTTTACTGGGAAGGGGAAGCGAAACGGTGCTTTCCTGTAGGGCGGGTTCAAAGATTTTGCTTATCTCAAGCGGTTTCACATCCGGCGCAAGTACGGGAAGAGGAAGCGCTTCTTTCAGGCGGAAGGCGCGAAAGCCGTCGCAGGTGCATTGACGGCCGTTTTCATCAAGCCATGCGCCTTGCGTTGCACGGTTGGAATTGCGGTTTTGGATTACGGTTTTCAACATGCGCGTGATGGTTTCGGTCGGTTTTACCTTGTGGGTGGACGTGGCTATTTCGCGGCGCAGCTGGGCGGTGAGTTCTTGGGCGAACTTTTCCAGCTCGTTTTTACCTAAAGCGTCGATACCGGGGTTATTTAGCAGGGCGTTGATCCGGGTAAGCTGGTCTTGCGTTGTCATGGTGTTGGCCTCCGTTTTGGTGTTATTTGCGGGCTTTCCGCGACGCCCTGAAAGGATTGCAGGGCGTTTCGGCCGGTTGCCATCCGGCCATCATCAGGCGGAAGGGTTGCGGGGCGTTAGTCCATGGTGTTGTAATAGTGCAGCTTGTCGTCGGTTGTCGGGTAAAGAGATTGATTGTGCAAATCAGGAGCCGGGATACGAAGGCAACCTCCTGAAAAACAGGCGCGTTTATCTATGGGATCGCCGATGAAATGCCCGCGTATGGGGCGCTCGTCGCCGGTGATGCCGCCGCCTGTGACTTTATCCGCGGCGATTCTGCGAAGCGTAACGGTTGCTTTTGCTTTCAGCCCGACAACCTGGTAAAAATTGTTGATGGTCATATCGTACCCGAAGGAAGCATAGAACAGGTCGCCAACGCGCACACCATAGGTGTTTTGTGTGGGCTGGGCTTGTGCGGCTATGTGATCCAGCCGGGCGACAAGCGCTGTAAGGTCAAGCTCGCGGGGTTCAGGCTTCGCCCCAGGGAAGGCAAGGACTTTTGACATGGTGTTAGCCTCCGTTTTGGTGTATTTTGCGGGCTTTCCGCTACGCCCTGAAAGGATCACAGGGCGTTTCGGCCGGTTGCCATCCGGCCATCATCAGGCGGAAGGGTTGCGGGGCGTTTAGCCGCATACAGCGCGCAGGTTACCGGCGAGAGATTGCGCGGCACGGTAGGCGCGGAAGGTGAGTTTTTTATTCCAGGACTTCATAAGCGGGGACCAGAAAAAGCCGGCCTTTTCGACTTCGGCCACGGCCGCTTTGGGCGGCTCCTGCTGGAAAATGACGCGGGTACGCGCAGCTTCAGCGTCGAAAATGATTTTCCAGCCTTCGCCCGTGATGCTTTGGCCGACAAAGGACTTTTCCGGGACGGGTCCGCGGGCCTGTTTCGGGTCGCGTTCCTGCGCGGCGGGCGCTGGGTCAAAGGATTCCGCGGCGGTGGGGACGGGTTCGGGCGTGGAAGCGGGCGCAGGCTCGGCAGCTGGTACCGGTTCGGGTTCGGCCACGGGAGCGGCCACGGGTTCGGAAGCGGCCACGGGTTCGGGTTCTTTCGCCGCCTTGCGCATTGCACGTTCGGCGTCGGCAGCATCCAGCGCAGCCGTGAAAGCCGGTTCGTTGGACTGGATTTTGACGCGAAGGTTGACCGGCGCGCCGGATTCCTGGACGGTGACGAACGCGAAAACGGTACTCCGGTCCGGGCTGATGCTGTACTCTACCGGGAAGGTTTGACCGTTGACGGTCATGCTGTGGGCGGTGAAGGCGGATTCCGGGTTTGTGGTGTTGGCGTTCATGGGTGATACCTCCGTTTTTGATTTTTGCGGGCTATCCGCGACGCCCCGCATGGGGCGTTTCGGCCGCGAGCCGCGCGGCCTCATCGGGCGGATTGGACCAGTTTTTACTCGGGAAGCGCGCGCAGCTCTGATAGATCAAATCCGCGCTGTAGGCAGTCAACCCAAACGTACTCGCCGTCGATTACCTCTGCGCCCGCGGATGTGCGTCCGGCCTGATACGAATCGTTTACGGCATTCATCACCATGCCGATTTGTGCGCCGGTGAGCCCGGAAAGGAGCGTTTCGGGAATGCGTTCCATGATGGCCGCGACGGTTCGCGGTCCGGCGAATCCTACGTAGGCGCGCATGGCGTTTTTGTGTTTAAGTGTGTTCATGGTTTTCATGGTGTTGGCCTCCTTGTTTTTTTGGCGTTTTTGCGCCATGCACGGCCCGCGTTTTTCGTGGGCTGTGCGCGGCGCAAAGCCGCACAAGTGCTACGTGATTTACCTTTGTCCGATATAGGCGGCGGCCTTTCGGCGGCCCGTCAAGATTCGCTGTCGTCCTCCGGCTTCCACGGGTTGCTATCCCGGTTTTACGCGCTGTCCATGGGCGAGCTACCCGCTGCCCGTTCGCGTGGTCACTGTGTTTCGGCTATCTGTTCTTCGGCGCTTGCTGTGTAGTTGTCAATGTCCGGTCGGTCGTGCTTGCCTGGTGTTCGCGTCGGTCGGTTGCCCTGCCGACGCTGGAATCGTAGCACAACAGGCCCCAGCCCGTGGGGGATGCGATTTTTTCGGGATGTCGCAAACCCTTGCGCCACAAGGCAAAAAATTTTTTGAAAAATCTGCAACGTGGGCGCGTGCGGTATTTGAACGTGCGCAGGTACACGTATACGCATATGCGCGGGTAGTGACTATTTAAGCGCCCAAAGGATTGCAAAATTGTTTTTGCCCACGGCTTCTCCCTGCCCTGCGCTGCACGGCTGGGGGGCTGTGTGGGCTGGGCTGCTCCCTGCTCTGGGTGCATCACGGCTGGGGCTGTGGGCTGGGCTGCTCCCTGCTCTGGGTGCATCACGGCTGGGGGCTGTGTGGGCTGGGCTGCGCCCTGCCCTGGGCTGCATGGCCGGGGCTGTGCGCTGGACTGTGTGCTGGGCTGCGATCCGCGCGCGGAAAGTATCACACAGACGTTTTTACGCACATTGCCCCGGCCGCTCCGGGCCGGATGCCCGCACATCAACTGCGCTGGATTCCCGCACGGTTGGCAACGTGCGCGCGCTGGGCGTGCCGGGCGCGCTCCTCCCGGTCGTGCTAGGTGCCTGCGCGGTTGGCAGCCTAGGCGCGCTGGGTGTGCTGGGTGCGCCTTTGCCAGGCCGTGCCGGTCTGGGCAGCGATGATCCGGCGCTGCGCTTGCGCACAAGGTGGCATGCTACACGCGGACCCGTGCGTCCCTGGATGCAACCCCTACGGGGGTTGCTCTATCACGCGTGAGGGTATACTACGCGCGTCACGCGCCTCCCAGGATGCAACCCCGTAGGGGTTGCTCTTATCGCGCGTGTATATTACCCTCGCGCGCGCGTTTATATTAAGGTACTGTGCCGCGCCGGTCGCGAGCTCGTGGTGCTTTCGAGCCCAGTATAGGGGTAGTTTTTTGCATTTTTTTATTGATTTCATTCATCCCGCAAAACTATATGACATAACAAAGATAAGCCATTTTTCCGCGCGCGCGATATTAGGAAGAAACCTATGGAGAAGCAGGCGGATGATTACCGCCTGTTATGAAGATCAAAAGTGAAATTCATGTTTTTCTTATTTCACGTGACCATTTCATGTGGATTCATGCAAGCAGCTAAAAATCTGCCTACCGTTTTGCCTACCATGAATAGGGCACAAGTGTATAAAACAGGTCAGATTAGGGTACAATCTGGGCATAGAAAAACCGCCTGAAAGCGTTATTTCAGGCGGTTTTGCGTGGTACACCATTGGGGACTCGAACCCCAGACACCCTGATTAAGAGTCAGGTGCTCTACCAACTGAGCTAATGGTGCATCTTTGCGGGGGTGTTTGTGCCGCCGACCGACGAAGTCTATTATACGCATTCTCAATGGTTTGTCAATGTTTTTTTGCCCCGAGGGGTGATTTTGCGACATCGCGAGAACCGCAAAAAACAAGGGTTTCGCAGGGTTACGCCGTGTGGCGCAGGAAGTGGGGGATTCCCCGTGTCGCATGTAATTCACACTAGCGTCACAATTTATTTACAATTCGTGCAACAAACCATCACTTTCAATCGTCATAATAGCTAGTGAGGTGATCATATGGCAAAGATTCTGATATACTGTACCGATGAAGTCGTAACGCACAAGCTTACTTTGGCTATGCAAAAGGAGGGCTATCGCGTTGGCTGCTGCGATACTTCAGCAAAACTGCCCTCCTCTCAGGAAAATCCAGCCATGGTGATTTTAGATGCAAGCCTGAAATGGTCTGTTTGCCGCCCGCTTTTCAGCCAGATCCAGAAGATCGGGTGCCCCGTGCTTTTTCTAACCGCCGACAGGGAAATGAATTCCCATCTGCGCGCGCTGTACCGTGGCCAATCGGATGTGCTGATGCTCCCCTTCTCTCCCAAAACGGCCGTCATCAAGGTACGCACGCTGTTGGGCCGTGCGGAACCGTTGCGCGCGCTGACCATCGACGAGGAGGAACGCGTGGCACTGTTGGACGGTGAGCGTGTAGAGCTGACGGCGCAGGAATACGCGCTACTATTGGCCTTGATGGAAAACCCGGATATGCCTATCAGCCGCGAACAGCTGCTGCGCAAGGCGTGGGGCTATCAAAGCATCGGCGAAACACGAACGGTGGACGTGCATGTGCAGCGCCTGCGGAAAAAGCTGGGCGTAGACCGGATCGAAACCGTGTATAAATGCGGTTATCGCCTCAAAATGGCCTGAACCGCCTTTCCGGGGTAAGCTTTAATAAATTCAGGCTGCCGGTACGTTGGTACCGGCGGCCGTTTACTATAATTGCGCATCCGGAGTGCAAAGCTTAAGGCTCATAATCTGCGGCGAGCTTTGTTTTGGATACGGCCAGGTTATTGCTCTGCCGATACTATATTGTGCCAAAGCGGCGCGAGATTTTTTATACAGATCAAGGCCCGGAATCCAAGGATTTGCGGCGTTATTTCTTGGGCACAGCAACGCAGCCATGCGCGAAAAGGTTCGATTGTCCCGATGGGCGGATTGTTACTTGCTCTTTCGGTTTTTCACTGCGGCGGTGCGCCGGGTGCCCAGCAGCTTTTCTGCCAGACGGATGACCTTATCCTGCGAAAAATACGCTTCGTTGGGCACGGGTGGTTCGCGCATCACCTTTGCCCACTGTTCGGGGGTGATGTCGAGCTTTTTTAAAATGTACTCCTCATCCTCGCGCATCTGTTCCGCGGGGTAGGGGAGCTGCGCAAGTTCCTCCAGCGCTTCCTCACGGGTCATTTCGCCGTTGTTAATCAGGCAGGAGAGGTGATAACGGCGCTTGTCGTAGCCGAATTTGCCGGGCAGATAGGCGGATTGGAACCACTTGGTGAAGCGACTCTCAAAATGCTTGCCGCCGTAGTATTCCCAGCCGAATTCTTCGGAAAGGGTCACGATGGCGTCTTTTTTGGCATAAGGGATAGAGTTGAGCAGGTTTACCTGCTCGATGGCCGCGAATTTCCAGCGCGCTTGGATTAGCGACAGGTGTTGATACTTGCGCAGGCTCTTTCCGCGCCCCCAGCGGCGGTACACACTTTGGATATGCCAGAAATCCATACAGCTCAATTGTTTGGAATACGGAGAAGACGCGCCCTCTGTGGCAATGTTGGTGCCGTTTAATACATAGCGGATGCCAAACTCCCGTGCGAAACGGTAGACCGCCGCCACCAGCAGATGATCCTGCGGCACATCCAGATTCGCGAGGCCGGAAAAAAGGTAGGCGCGCTGCAGTTCCTTCATGGTCGGCCAATCCATGACGATGGTATGCAATTGCAAATCCAGCTTGTTGCAGAGCCGCTCAATGTTACGTACGGCGACCTCGCTGTTCCAGCCCGTATCCACATGCACCGCCAGCATTCGCAGCCCCAGCCGGTGGGCGGTGTAGGCCAGATAAGCGCTGTCCACCCCGCCGGAAATGCCGATAATGCAATCGAACTCCTTGCCTTGACCTGCGGCTTTGATTTGCGCAACCAGCGTTGCCAGTTCACGCTCACTTTTGCTGGAACGATAGCCGCGCAAAGCCTTCTGTTCATCATAACGGCGGCAGCAACTGCATACGCCCTCGGCGTCGAAGGTTAGGGAAGGGTCGCTTACGTCCATTACGCAGCGTGTGCAAATGTCAGGCATCCCGGTATACCCCCAAGTCATAAAGTTCTTTTTCTTCCGGCGCGTGGATCAGCACAGCACGGCGCGGGCCGTAAAACACATACATGCTTCCCGCCGCCGCCGCGTGCGCACCCGCGGCGAGCGCCGCCGCCATGTCGGCCGCGCCGCCCGCACCGCCGCAGGCGATTACCGGAATGTTTACCGCCTCGGCGACGCTTTTGACCAGCTTGAGATCATACCCCTGCATTAAACCGTCGCGATCGACGTTGTTAAGCAGTATCTCGCCCGCACCGGCGGCCTCGGCGCGCCGCGCAAGCTCCATGGGGGAGCCCTCCACCGCACGCGTTCCGTCGCAGGTGACGCAGTGGTAGCGGCGAAGCACATCCTGCTTTACGTCGATGGAGGCGATCACGCTTTGCGAGCCGAACAGCGCCGCGGCCTCACCCAGCAGCTCGGGATGCTCCTGCCAGCCGGTGTTGAGAATCAGTTTTTCAAAGCCGATATGGAAAAGTCGCCGCATTTGGGCAACGCTCCTAACGCCGCCCCCGTAGCTCAGCGGCATAAACGCCTCCGTGGCGATTTCCGAAAGCAGCGCATAATCCGGCTCCGCGCCGGTCTGGCTTACCCGGATGTCCTGTACGCAAAGCTCGTCCACGCATTTTTCGCTGAAAATCTTCACGGCGTTGATGGGGTCGCCCAAATAGGTGGGATCTTTGAATTTCCGGGTTTTCACCAGGTTGCCCTCAGAGATCAGCAGGCAGGGGATTAAACGCGGGCGGTGGAACATGCTTAGCACACCTCCGCGAAGTTTTTCAGCAGCGCCATGCCGAAACGATGGCTTTTTTCCGGGTGGAACTGTGTGCCCCACACGTTGCCGTGCCGTACCGCCGCCGTGAAGGATATGCCGTAATCGCAGGCCAACAACGCATCCGCGGCATCCTCGCACACGGCGTAATAGCTGTGTACAAAATAGTAGCGCGGCGGTTCGGTGATGCCCCGCACCAGCGGATCGTCCGGGTCTGCCACGTCGACCACGTCCCAGCCCATGTGCGGCACCTTCAGCCCATGCTCCGCCGTAAGCTGGAAGCGGACGTTGCGAAAGCGGATGTAGCCAAGCCCCTCCCGGCGGCCTTCCTCGCTGGATAAGCCCAGCATCTGCATACCCAGGCAAATGCCTAAAACCGGCTTGCCCTTTGCGGCGGCCTCATCCAGCGCGGGCCGCATGCCGCTGTTGGCAAGCCGTTCCATACCCTCGTCAAAGGCGCCCACGCCGGGGAGAATCAGTTTATGGCAGGCGGAAAGCTCCTCCGCCGTATGCACGATCACGCTGGCTGCGCCGGCCTTTTTGAGCATGTTGCGGATGGAGCCCACGTTGCCGATGCCGTAATCGAGAATGCCGATCAAACCAAGCGCCCCTTTCCACGCGCGGGCGAGCCGCGCGCCGTCGCCCGAACAATCAAAAAACGGCAAAAGCGCGGCACACCTTCGTCGTAGGGAAAGCATAGCATCGCGTAGGAGATAAGTCAACCGGCGCATTATTTCGTGAGGAAAAAACCGTTGCCCGTCATGTGCGCTACCAGTGCGTGCTCGGTATCGTATACCGACACACGGTACAGGCAGGTGCTGCCGCCGCGGGAAAGCTCCTCGGCTTCGGCGTACAGGCAAGGGCCTTTACCTGGCTTTACGTAGGTGATGTCGGCGCTGCGGCTGACGGTCATCCGGTCGCCCGCGTTGGCGGCCACGGAAAAGGCGGTGTCACACAGCGTGAATATCGCGCCGCCCTGCACGACGCCGAGAGAGTTCAGGTGTTTGTATGTGATCGGCATGCTGCAGTGCGCACCGGTCGGGGTGACCTCGTCAATGGAGATGCCGCAAACATCGGTGGCAAAGAAATCCTTGGCAAACAGCTCGCGTATCTGCGCCAGATCCATAGTTCAGCCCTCCCTGACGGTAAAACATTGCAGCACGCTTCCGCCGAAGTCTTTAATAGCAAACCGTCCGGCCTCCCAGTCGAGAACCATGTAGCTTTTCGGCTGGCCCTCCTTGGGCATGGCGGCAGAACCGGGGTTGATATAGGTAAGCCCGTTTACAGTCTGCACCGTATGCACATGCGTGTGGCCGTGGATGAGCACGTCTCCCTTCCGATAGGGCGGCGGGGAAGCGAGGTTGAACAGATGGCCGTGGGTGATGAAAGCACCGTTGCCGTTGACCAGCGGGAGCAGCATATAATCCGCCATGATGGGGAAATCCAGCACCATCTGGTCGATCTCCGCGTCGCAGTTGCCGCGCACCGCGAAGGGCTTCACCGGCAGGCTGTTGAAAAGCGCGAAGACCGCCTTGGGGTCGTAGGCCTCGGGAAGGTCGTTGCGCGGGCCGAAGTAAAGCAGATCGCCCAGCAAAATCAGACGGTCGGTTTTTTCGGCGGCCATGCGGGCGACCACCGCTTCGGCGGCGGTACGGGAACCATGCAGATCGGAAGCAAATAAATATTTCATCGTATACCCCTCAACATTCGATGGTTGGTTCTTACAGGTTGAGTTCCAGAATCACCGGGCAATGGTCGCTGCCCGGTACTGCGTCGTCGATGTCCGCGCGTATGACTTGCGGGGTCAGGCGTTCGCTAACGAGAAAATAGTCGATGCGCCAGCCGACGTTCTTCATGCGGCTGTTCATCATATAGCTCCACCAAGTATAGCGGTCGCGCTCGTCGGGGTGCAGGAGGCGGAAGGTATCCACAAAGCCGCGATCCAAAAGCGCCGTCATCTTTTCCCGCTCCTGCGGGGTGAAGCCAGCGTTGTCCACATTGGCCTTGGGGTGTTTCAGGTCGATCTCGTGATGCGCGACATTCATATCGCCGCAGACGATCACGGGCTTCTGTTTGTCCAGCGCTACCAGATAATCGGCAGAGGCGATTTCCCATGACATGCGGTAGTCAAGCCGCAGCAGGCCCCGCTGGCTGTTGGGGGTATAGACCGTTACCAGGTGAAAATCCGGGTATTCCAGGTCGATCACCCGGCCCTCATGGTCGTGCTCGTCGATGCCCAGATCATACTTCACCGCAAGCGGTTCCCGCTTTGTAAAAATCGCCGTGCCGGAGTAGCCCTTTTTATCCGCGCTGTTCCAATAGGCCTGATAACCTTCCGGAGCAAAATCGATCTGCCCGGGTTGCAGTTTGGTTTCCTGTACACAAAAGGCGTCGGCGTCCTGCGCGGCAAAATACTCCGCAAAACCCTTGCCCATGCATGCACGTAAGCCGTTAACGTTCCACGAGATCAGTTTCATTGTCGCAGGCCTCCTTACGGTCAGAGTCGCAGGAACATCATACCATATCAAAGTGGTTTCGACAATCGAAAACGGGCGCCTGCGCGCCCGCGTTGCAACCGCTTATTCATTTTCCGGCGTAATCACCAATCTCTCCCAGGTGTTCGCCGACCGTGAAATAATGATTTGGCCCATAGATGACGGGGTTAATCGCGCGCAGATCGACGAAATCGAGCGCCAGCAAATCCTCGCGCACGTTCACCTGCCTGAAGGCTGCGAAATACGTGGTGCAATTGCCGATGGGAACGGTGTGGATCACCTCGCACTCGTAAGACCATTTCGCGTCCGTAAGCAGCGGCACGCACAGCTTGCGCCCGCTTTCGAATGTTTGCGTAAGCGCGACTCCTTCCCGCTGCGTGGCGAGGTTGTGTTGTTCGGCAAAAGGAAGCAGATCGGGGGTGAGGACGGTCGCGGAGAGAACGCCGTCCCGCTCTATGTTGACAGCGGTCTGCTTCTTTTGCCCGCCGCCGTAGATGCTGATCACCAGGCAGCAGGGTGGCCCGGCGGTGAAGCTGATCCACGAGATGGGCGCGAAGTGCGCGCTGCCGTCCGAATCATACGTACCGATCAGGAAAGGTTGCTGGGTGAAAAAACACATGGAGTTCTCTGTAATCGGTTCCATAGAAAAGGACTTCCTTTCTTCATTATATCTGATTGCCTGGGGTTTCTGGCGCGGTGTGGTTAAAGCAGGCGGCGCAAACCCGGAAGCTTTTTAAGCGCCCACGTGGCGCCAAGCGCAACAGCGAACACTCCCGCTTCCCAAATCAGCGCCGCCAGCAGGGGGTTAATCCTGCCGCTCAAGGGTATGAAGAAACGGTAGCGGGTTTGTGCGATCACCAGATCCTGCAACAGATACACACCGAAGGCGCATCCGCCCAGCGTCGCCCAGCGCCGGGTGGCGGAGGGGCGCAGGCCGCGGTGCGCGAACCCCAGCCGCGCCAGCAGCATGACGGCTATGGCGCAGAGGACGACGAAGATCGAGGGCTGCGTACGCTCGTCCATAAACCAATACTTCTCTCCCGTCGCCACGCGCCCTGTTTCCAAATAGGTCAGCGCCACCGATGCCGCGAGCGTC
>JAJFVI010000193.1 GCA_021371895.1 Eubacteriales bacterium
TCAGGGTGGTGCCGGAATCGATGACCGCCTCATCGAACGTATCATACTCCATGCCCGGCCCGAAGGTGGGGATCAGATTGTTGGTAACGTAGGCCGGAATGCCGGACAGCGACGCTTCCGGGACGTTTTGCGTGCCGCTGAAGGCGCTTACAGGGAAATAGACGCGGCGGCGACCTACCGTTGTGTAATCCAGATCGACAAGCATATAGCTGCCCTCAATGAACAGCGCTTTGGTGCTGGTCATTTTATAGGTTTTATAGGCGCCCGCGCCGTGGTAGGTTTTCGCGGGGCCGCAGCGGGACTGCACGCGTTGATCCTCCGGCAGGGAATAGGCGGATACGGACCAAAGCCTGTAAATTTTCTGCGGCCAAGCTGTATCGTCGCTGCTCGCGCCGGGGACAGACGTGTCGCCGTCACTTTGCGTGACGCCGGTAAAAATCCAGCTCATGGGGTAGACGATGTTTGTGTTGACCCAGTTGCCGTTGTCATCTTTGGTGTACAGAAGCGCCGCACTCGCGCCGTTGTCGGTCACACGTAGCGTCCATATGATCTGATCGTTGATGCTCTGGCTGCCAAGCACGGTGCTGAGCGAGTTGCCGAAATCGTCCATCAGAAGTACGCTGGACGGCGTCGCGTCGGTAGTTACAGAAAAGGTGACCGTCTCTGCGAGGGAAGGCATGGGCAGGGCAAGCGTTGCAAGGAGTAAAACCCAAAGCAGGGACCTTTTCATAGAGAACCCCCCCATTTGGCATATCGGAACGACTACAGGAAACGAGCGTTGCCGACAGTATACATTATTTACGTACAAATAACAAGGATTACCTGTCGCATTGCGTCGCCACACCATGATCGATGGATACGCAGGCCGTATGATTTAGCGATTTCTGCTCAACTGGATAAAAATGACGCCCCTCGCTTGAATCGGCGGTCTGTTCATGCTATGATGACGATGGACAAACAGCGAAAGGCGGCCTGCGGGATGGAAGAAACGGGCATCGCCCGCGAACCGATGAGCGCGCAGGAGGCCGGGCTGAAAAATCCGCTGGCGCTGGCCTTCATCGGCGATACGGTGTGGGACTTGTTGGTTCGCCAGCGGCTTTTATCCTCCGCCGCCCGGGTGAACGCCCTGCACAGGCAGGCGACGACCATGGTCAACGCGGGGGCGCAAGCCGAAGCACTTCGGCGCCTGGAGCCGCTGCTGTCCGAGCCGGAAAGCGACATCGTACGCCGTGGAACGAACGCCCATAGCGGGCACGTGGCGCCGCGCAATCAGGATCCCGTGGATTACCGCCGCGCTACCGGGTTGGAGGCGCTGATCGGCTGGCTGTACCTTTGCGGGCGGCACGCGCGTATCAGCGAACTGTTTGAAGCGGCCTGCCCGTCCGGGAAGACGCCGCCGGGCAAGGATGGCGGCGCGGCAATTGGCTGACGCATTCCAAGCTTTTTGCAGGAGGTTTTCATGCCGCAAGTACACCAACGGATTGAGCTGATCCGCCAGACCACGGACGGCGAGGCTCTCGTCGCCCTGGCCGCGAAGCTGTGTTACGCGGGCGGAGATCTGGACGACCTGCTCAGGAAGATCGCCGATAATGACCAACGTTCTTTTTTGCGCAAGGTGCGCGAAATGGGGCACGAAAGCGTGCTGGAGCACGTTTCCTTCACTTTTCTGGCGGAGGGAGTCAGCCGTGCGATGCTTGCGCAGCTGACCCGCCACAGGATAGCGAGTTTCAGTGTGCAAAGCCAGCGGTATGTAAGCTATGCTAAGGGCTTTGGCTACGTCGTGCCGCCGGCGGTACGTGCGCTGGGGCCGGAAGCCGAAGCCGAGTACGACGCGCAGATGGCGCAGATGCAGCACTGGTACGAAGACTGGCAGCAGAAGCTGGGCGCCAACGAGGACGCGCGTTTTGTGCTGCCCAATGCTTGCGAGACACGGCTGATGATCACGATGAACGCAAGAGAGCTAAGGCACTTCTTCTCGCTGCGCATGTGCGAGCGGGCGCAGTGGGAGATACGCGAGTTGGCGGAGAAGATGTTTGCGCTGTGCTACCGGGAAGCGCCGGAACTGTTTGAGGACGCGGGCTCGGCGTGCCTGCGCGGGGCTTGCCCCGAGGGCGAAAAAACCTGCGGCAAGGCGGCGGAAAAGCGTGCCGGACGCGCGGCGTTTCTGTGTGCGCACGCACAAGAAATGCAGGAACCCTGACGATTGCGGAGCATACGGCCCCGCGGCAAACCAATTACACGGTCGCGTGCGCGGGGAACGAAGCGCTTACGCGTCCCGAATACGGAAAGGAAAACCATATGCCATATTATAAGGATATTAACGACAAGAGGACGCGCGACGAGAAACGCCGCGGCGCTCAACAGCGCGGCGGATTTGATGACGAGGGCGCGCATTTCAGCGCGCCAACGCCAAGCACTGGCGTGCGTTCCGGGCAACCCCCGGTACGGACGGGCGAACGCACCGGACAGCGCCCCGCACGTCCCGGCGAACGCACCGGACAACCCCCGGTACGGACGGGTGAACGCTCCGGGCAGCGCCCCGCGCGTCCCGGTGAACGTTATGGACAGCGCCCTGTACGTGCCGGCGAACACTCTGGGCAGCACCCCGTGCGTACCGGCGAACATACGACCCGTGATGGCGACCGCCAGCCCAGCAATTCTTCTCCCCGGGAGAACGACTTCCGGTTTATCCGCAGCGATCAGCAACCGTATCGTGGCCGCGGCACAGGTGCCGCGCCCCGCTCGTACGATGATCAGCGCCGTGACCGACGCACAACGGATGGCGCGCCCCAGCCGTCCGGTGAACCGCGCCGCGAATACGGCAATGCGGGACACACGCCCTGGCCGACCGGTGAACCGCGCCGCGAATACGGCAATACGGGACACGCGCCCCGTCCGTCCAGCGAACCCCGCCGTGAATACGGCAATGCGGGACACACGCCCCGGCCGTCCGCCGAACCGCGCCGGGAATACGGCAATGCACCCCGATCGACCGGCGAACCACGCCGGGAATACGGCAATGCACCTCGACCGACCGGCGAACCACGCCGGGACTTCGGCAGCGCAGGACACACGCCCCGACCGACCAGCGAACCGCGCCGCGATTTCGGCAGGGCTGCCTATGCACCTCGTCCGACTGGCGAACCTCGTCGCGAATACGGCAATGCGCCCCGTCCGACTGGCGAACAACGCCGTGAATACAGCAATACGCCTCGTCCGACTGGCGAACCGCGCCGCGATTTCGGCAGGGCTGCTTACGCACCCCGGCCGTCCGGCGAACCGCGCCCCGCTCCGCGCGCCGTGCCCGTACAAGGGAACTTTAACGCTTTCCACTATGAGGAGCCTGCCCGTCCGATCCGCCCAATTACCCCCGCTTTGGAGCCCGTCGACCAGGAGTCGGCGCTTAACGAAAACCTGCTCAGCGGGCGCAATCCCATCCGCGAGGCGCTCAAGAGCGGGCGTGACATCGAGAAGCTGATGGTTGCCCGCGGCGAATTGAGCGGCTCGGCCCGCGAGATCCTCGCCATGGCAAAGGAACAGCATGTGCCCATACAGGAAGTGGATCGCGTACGTCTGGACGCGATTACGCCCAACCACCAGGGGATGCTTGCATTCGCCTCCGCCTACCAATACCATACGGTGGAGGACATGCTTGCGCTCGCCAAAGAGCGTGGAGAAACCCCATTCCTGGTGATTCTTGACGGGATTACCGACCCGCACAACCTGGGCGCAATCATCCGTACCGCCGAGTGCGCGGGCGCGCACGGGGTAATCGTGCAGGAGCGCCGGGCCGTGGGGCTAACACCCGCCGCGGTCAAGGCCAGCGCGGGGGCGATTGAGTACATCATGGTGGCGCGCGTTACGAACCTCGTAACCACGCTGGAAACGCTGAAACAACTCAACATCTGGGTCTATGCCGCCGATATGGCGGGGGAAAGCTACGAGGCCGTCGATTATAAAGGTGGCGTGGCGCTGGTAATCGGCGCAGAAGGCGAGGGCGTAAGCCGCCTGGTGCTGGAAAAATGCGACAAGCGCGTCGCGCTGCCTATGCGCGGGAAGCTGGACAGCCTGAACGCCTCCGTGGCGGCGGGCATTTTGCTGTACGCCGTGCTGCGTTCGCGTTAAACCGTGAAACCAATCCTGTATGTGGACGGGTATAACGTCATCGGGGCGTGGCCGGAGGCGCAGCGGGCGGAATGGCCGCTGCCCGAAAGCCGCGACCGATTGAGCCAACTTTTGGAGGATTACGCGGGCTATTCCGGACAGGAGGTGGTGCTGGTGTTCGACGGGCACCACGGCGACCGCCCCACGGTTACGGTGGAACAGCGGGAGGCGCTTACGGTGGTGTACACCGCGCACGGCCAGACCGCCGACCAGTATATCGAGTTCACCTGCGGCCGGCTGCCCGTATACCGCGAGGTACGTGTGGCTACCAGCGATCAACTGGAACAGACCATGATCCTTGGCCGGGGCGCGACGCGCCTTTCCTCCCGCGAGCTGCTCAACGAACTGGCCCAGACCCGCGCGAAAGGCCGGCAACAGAACACCCAAGCCTCCTCTGGCCGCGCGAAGCTGTTCAGCACTCTGAACGAGGAACAGCGCGAAAGGCTGGAGAAACTGCGCAGGCAGCGATGACAAATCTGAAAAACCAACGACAAGGCAGGAGCACAGCCATGACCACCCAACCCAAACGGGAGCGGAAAAACGCCGCCTATTCCGACGCCGAACATGACTCGATCCTCAACGCCGCCGAGGACGTGGCGCAGCTGTTGAACGCCCGGGAAGAGGACAGCGGCCGGACGTCCGATACGGATGAGGAGGACGCGCAGCCAGTGGATGACCCGACCTGGGAGGAATCCCTGAAAATCCGCTACGGAGAAAAGACCGACGAGGAGATCGTAGCGGTTGCGCAGGGCGGCGACAGCGTTGCGCTGGAGTATCTGCTGGGCAAGTATAAGAACTTCGTCCGCTCCAAGGCGCGCAGCTATTTCCTCATCGGGGCTGACCACGAGGACATTGTGCAGGAGGGAATGATCGGCCTGTTCAAGGCGATCCGCGATTACCAGGCGGAGCGTTTATCCAGTTTCCGCGCGTTCGCGGAATTATGCATCACCCGGCAGATCATCACCGCCATCAAGACTGCCACACGCCAGAAGCATGTGCCGCTCAACAGCTACGTCAGCCTCAACAAGCCCATCTACGACGAGGAAAGCGACCGTACCCTGATGGACGTGATCGTGGAATGCCATGCTCAGAACCCCGAGGAGCTGATTATCGGCCGGGAGGACATCATGAGCATCCGCGATCGGATTGACGAGGTGCTCAGTTCCCTGGAGCAGGAGGTGCTCACCGCTTACCTGGACGGCAAAAGCTACCAAGAGATTGCCGATATGCTGGGTCGGCATGTGAAATCCATCGATAACGCGCTGCAGCGCGTGAAGCGCAAGCTGGAAAAATTTATGGAGGAATCCAAGGCCCACGACGACGATTAGTTGTGGGCTGTTGCTGTTAGGATGGGAAAGTTTTCTTTGCGGAGTTCCTTTTTGCGGTTAAAACCACGAGGGTGGTAACTTGCGTGCGATTCCCCATAACGGCGGCGGAAACACACGCGATGATGGAGACGGGAGGTGCGCAGGCGTGCCGGATGATGTGTACGAGGTTGTATCGCAGGCTGCGCGCTACTGGTTTTTATTCCTCATGGCGTTGATCGTATGGCGCAGTTACCGCTGGTTCCGGCGCGACCGCAGACAGTGTAAAAAGCGCCTGCGGCTTTTGCCGGACGCGGGATATGTGGGCGAATTGGTGGTGCTGCAGGGCAACGACGAGTTGCCCGAAGGGCTGGCGCTGCCTGTAGCCAGCGAGGGGGTGCTGGGCTGCCTGCGCGGCGACGACCTCTACGTGCCGGTGCGCGGCGTAGCCAAGAAGCATCTATGGTACGAGTTTGACGAGGACAACGGCCTGCGCGTGCAACCCTACCGGCGAAACGGTGTGCAGGTGGACGAGCAGAGCTGTACGGGCAGACACGGACACATGTTTATGACGCATGGCTCGCGGTTGACCGTCGGCGATGCGGTGCTTCGGCTGCGGCTGTTTGCCGGGTTTGAGTACGCGGGTGTTCGCTACGCGCCCATGACGGAACAGGAGGACGAGGCGGAACCGCTGGCTGCCATGCAGCCAAACGCCCAGCCCGTCGCTGCGGTGACTTTTACACCCGAGCAGGTGGCCGTACTGCAGCAAATGCAATGGGCGGCTTGGCAAGCGCAGCAGCAAGCCATGCAAACGGGAACGCTGCAAACCGCGGAGGGCGAATTTGCGTCGCCGCGAAAAGCTGGCTACGAACAGGAGACCCTGACGGAACAGGACGACGGGGCATACGCGGACGAGCCGCCGGAGCTTCCGGAAGATGAGCCCCCGCGCGCGTCGGCGCGGCTGCGCCGCGCCCCCCTGCCGCCGCTGGCGGCAGACACGCCCGGCGCCGTGCGCCGGGCGGACGCGCGCGGCTTAGCCGACTTGCCGGAACCGGAAGACCCTTTC
>JAJFVI010000196.1 GCA_021371895.1 Eubacteriales bacterium
GCTGTGTGATTGACTATGCTTCGATTATACCGCGGGATGCGGCGGCAGGCAACCAGTGACGCATATACCGCTAAAACGGCGAAATTGTTACTCTTCGCACTATAGCGCTGGTAAAATATCGCTTGACAGCCGTACGCCCCCCCATTATAATATAATAGTTGTTCTGTGGTATTCGTTGCAGCCGTTACTGGGTGCACATACCGATACGAGTCTGCAAATTACAAGGAGTTGTTGAACATGTTCCGTACTTTTCAACCCAAGACGATTCAGCGCAGCAAAGTGCATGGCTTCCGCGCCCGTATGTCCACCAAAAACGGCCGTCGCGTGCTGGCTGCCCGTCGCCGCCGCGGCCGCAAGGTTTTAAGCGCCTAAGGCGCTCCGACAAGCAACCTACGTACCGCAATGGCCCGCTCCCATTATCCTTTCATTTCGGATGAAGTGGGTACGGGCTTTTATGGTATTCGGGTATCGTCGCTTACGCTACGGTGCGGGAACGGGGGAACGCAGTGCAAAAGCAGTATCGACTCAACAGGAACAGCCAATTCCGCTACGTGTATCGTCGCGGCGCGAAGGCGTCCTGCAGGGATTTGACGCTTTTGTACGTCAAGAGCGCGCAAAAGCGCGTCGGCTTTTCGGTAAGCAAAAAGGTCGGCGGCGCCGTGACGCGCAACCTGACCAAGCGCAGGTTGCGCGAATGCGTACGTCCGCGACTTGCGCAGATGAAATGCGGGCTGTATGTGCTGGTTGCTCACCCGTCCGCCGCGCAGCGCACCTACGCGCAGCTGGATAAGAGCCTGCAGACGCTAATGGGCAAACTGGCACTCTACCGCAGCGATACACCGCCTCCGCCGGAAACACCGCAATGAAAAAATTCCTTTTAGCGTGCATACGTTTTTACCGCCGGCACATCAGCCCGCACTTGTCGCCTTCCTGCCGTTTTCAACCGACCTGCTCGCAATACGCACTCACGGCCATCGAGCGCTATGGCGCGTGGAAGGGCTTGAGGCTGGCGCTGTGGCGGATCCTGCGCTGCAACCCTTTTGGCAAGGGAGGCTATGACCCCGTGCCGGAAGATCCAACCGTAACGATAAGGAGGAATTAACGCCTACATGAACGCAATTAATACGTTCCTGGTCAGTATGCTGAGCGGCATTAACGTGGTGGTAAACAACTACGGGTGGTCCATCGTCGTGTTCACCATCCTGATCAAGCTGGTTTTGTTCCCGCTGGATTTTAAAAGCCGTAAAAGCATGCGCCGTATGAGCAGTCTGCAACCGCAGGTAGCCAAACTGCAAAAGAAATATGCAAACGATAAGGAAAAGCTCAATCAGAAAACCTCCGAGCTCTACCGCAAGGAGCATATCAATCCGCTCAGCGGCTGCTTGCCGATGCTGGTTTCCATGCCGATACTCTTTGCGATGTTCGCCGCAATGCGCATGGTCGCCAACACCGAGCTGGCGCGCCAGGCCATTGATTTGATCGTCACAGGTACGCAGCATAACGAAAGTTTTCTATGGGTGCGCAACCTCTGGATGCCGGATAGTCCCTTTGCCGCGCTGGTCGTGGACCAGAACAGCTTAAAACAGATCACCGCCGATATTTGGGCCAAAGTCTACCAGTCGCTTTCGCCCGAACAGATTACGGCGCTTGGCAACCTGCAGATTACCGCCGACACGATAAACGTGAATACGATTTACGCCGCCCTGCAAAACAGCGCCGCGTACATGAACGAGATGACCGCTTGGAGCACCATGCCGGAAGTCGACCTGATGGTGATGAAACTGACGATTTTCGCGCACAACAACGGCTACTTTATCCTTCCGGTGCTGGCCGCGGTGACCCAGTTTTTGATGACGCTTACCCAACCGCAGACGCCCGCCGCCAGCGTAGACGCACAGGGCAACCCCGCCGCTGGGGGTACCAATAAGTTTATGAAGTGGTTCTTCCCGTTCTTCTCTCTTTATATCTGCTCCACCTACAACGCAGGATTCTCTATCTACTGGGTGATGGCCAACATCATCTCCTGGGGACAGGGAATCGTGCTGAATAGAATATTTGATGCGCAGGACCGCAAGAGTAAAGCGGTCGAGGCCATAGGGGAGGAGAGCATGAGATGAAGAGCATAGAATCTTCCGCCAAAACCATGGAAGAAGCGGTAACACAAGGGCTGGAAAAGCTGGGTGTTTCGCTGGGCGACGTGACCATCGACATCATCGACGAGGGCTCCAAAGGCCTTTTCGGCCTGCTGGGCGGCAAGCCCGCACGCGTTCGTCTGACGGTCAAGGACAGCATGGAGGATGCGGACATCCTTTCGACCCTGTCCCTGCAAAACGAGGACAGCGATGCCCGACAGGAAAATAAGCCAAGGGAAAAGGCCGCCAAAGCGGCGCCCGCCGTGAAACCCGTAAAAACGGCCGAATCTGCCGCAATGAAGAACGAGCAAGCCTCCATGTCTGACACGGAAGTGCCTGTACTATCCGAAGTGATAATGTGCGATCCCGAGACTGCCGCCGGCAAAGCGCAGCACTTTTTGATGGACGTAACCCGCCTGATGAGTGTCAGCGTTTCCGTTGCCGCGCATACCGACGAGGAGGGCAACGTTCGTGTGGATATGCACGGCGATACGCTGGGCATCCTCATCGGCCGCCGCGGCGAAACGCTGGACGCGCTGCAATACCTGACCAGCCTGAACGTCAACCGTGGGCAGGAAGCCTATACCCGTGTGACCATTGATACCGAAAACTACCGCTCCAAGCGCGAGGAGGCACTCACCCGCCTGGCCAACCGCATGGCGAACCGCGCCGTAAAAACGGGCCGTAAAGTAGTGCTGGAACCCATGAACCCCTACGAACGGCGTATCTTGCACAGCGCCCTGCAGCAGAACGACGCTGTTACCACCCACAGCGAAGGCGACGAACCCAACCGCCACGTAGTCATCACACTCAAATAACCATCGCGGTTCGCGTTGCGCCGTCGGAGCCTGCCGATGGCGTCTTTTCGTTATTGTGAAAAAAACGGCAATATGATATACTGGAAGCAAAGAACGCAAGAAAACAGGCTTAGCCCACCGAAGCGGGCACGGCGTGGCCGTTTTCGACGCGGAGGGAGGAAAACCAATGGCTGGATACGTGTCCGAAGCGGTGATCCGGCGGCTTCCGGGATACTACCGACACTTGAAGGAACTGGAATCGGAAGGTGTGATGCAGATTTCGTCCCAGGGGATGGGAGAACGCATGAAGCTCACGGCTTCGCAGATACGGCAGGACATCAACTGCTTCGGCGGGTTTGGCCGACAGGGATACGGTTACAACGTTACAGAATTGCGCGAGCATATCGGCCGAATCCTTGGGATTGACCGCATGCATCGGATGATTATCATGGGCGCGGGCAACATCGGCCGGGCGGTGGCATTATCGGATTCCTTCCCCGCCAACGGATTTCAGGTGATTGCCTTGTTTGATACCGACCCCCAGAAGTTCGGCTCGACCATCGGATCAAGCCCCGTGAAGGATCTGGAAAGTATCGAAGCTTTTCTGGCCGTACAGAGCGTCGATATCGCGGTGCTCGCGGTGCCGACCGCGACAGCGCAAGCCGTGGCGAATCGCCTGTGGGATAACGGCATACGCGCGATATGGAATTTTGCGCCTGTGGATTTAAAACATCCGCGCGAAACCACGGTGGTCAATGTTCATTTGGAAGAGGGGCTGGAAATACTCTCGTTCAAAATGAAGCACAAGAATAACGCCTGAGGGCGCGGTCATGCCGCCAGAGGGAGGTGAAGGGTATGGCGTGGGAAGGACAGGATCTTAACGACCCCGCGCTGTACACGCCGCGCGAGGCTCCACGGGTGCAAAAAGCGCTCCCGCGCGGCGTAATGCCCGCGCCGGGCAAACAGCCTCTGGAAAATGTGGAACCGGGGGAATATCTTTTTGACGGTCGGGAAACCTGGAATGAGTCGCTTGAAAATCTGCCGGTATACCAACCCGTACCCAAAGCACCCGCCGCCGCGCCGGACGCGGAGAATCCCTACGCGAAAAAGCGCCAGAATGCCGTAGCAGGCAAACACGCAGCGGGCCGGAATGTACAGACGGGCGTTATCCCTAAAGGACGCCCGGTGCTGTACGCCGCGGTGATCATCGTCTGTATGACGATATTGGCCATCGTCGGCGTGATGATGATGCCCCAAGTCGCGGGCTATTTTTGGAAGGATTTAGACAACTACGCGTTCATCAACGGCGAAGTGCTGAAATATGATTCGGCCATCGTTAAGAATTATAAGCAATATCGCGATTATTTGCAGCAGGATATGATCTACCAGGGTATCTTCGTAGATAGCGTATACGTGGGAGGCATGTCGATCGCCCAATCGGAGGAAGCCCTCGGCGGCGAGGGCAGCGCCGCGACTTCGGCATTTACCGTAACGGTTGCCATCGGCAATAGGACCTGGAACATCGACAATACGAATATTCCTACATCCCGCAACCTTCAAAGCGTTCTGCAGGAAGCCTACGTTATTGGCCGGGGCAACACCACGGACATCATCGGCACCAGCAAAACGCCCTTCAAGGAGCGCGTGGATACGGTGCTGGGACTGCTGAACCAATACGTGTATCTGAAAAGCAACGCGACCTACGACCACGCTACGGTACGCGCCAAGGTGGATGAAATTGCCGCCTATGTGACGCGCGATCCGGTGGATGCGCAGATACAGGCGTTCGATTTTAACGCCCGCTCCTTCACCTTTTCGGACGATCAGGTGGGCGTGGCCATCGATAGTGACGCGCTATACAACCGGCTGATCGCCAGGCTGGACGCGGGCGCCATGAACGAGACGCTTACCGTGGATCCGATTGTTACGACCCCCGCCGTAACGAAGGCGGAGCTGATGAACCGCTTTACTATGGTTTCCGCCTTCACGACCGACACTACCAGTGCCAAAACCCGCAATAACAACATTAGCCTTGCCTGCCAGGCCATCAACGGCACGGTGCTCCTGCCGGGGGAAACCTTCAGCTTCAACGGCACGACCGGCAAACGCACGACGGAAAAGGGCTATCAGATGGCCCCAGCCATTGCGGGAGGCCAACTTGTCGAGGATATTGGCGGCGGAGTGTGCCAAGTAAGCTCCACCCTGTTTAACGCCGTCGCACGCGCCGATTTGGAGATTGTCTACCGCAGCCCGCATGCCTGGCCCAGCACCTACGTCACCATCGGCGAGGACGCGACCGTGGATTGGCCGAGCCTGGATTTCAAATTCAAGAACAACAAAACGACCCCCGTATTCATCATCATGTATTACAAGGATCGTCAATGCTCCGCCGAGATCTGGGGGCTGTCGCTGGGCACGGGGGTCAGCGTCGATCTGGATTCTACGATCGTGAAAACCATCGAGCCGCCCACCTCCGTACTTTACGTGCAAGACACGACCCTGCCGTTGGGTACCAGCGAGGAGACCATCAAGGCGCGTACCGGCTACGTGGTAGACACTTATAAGGTGTGGTATGAAAACGGCGTGGAAACCAAACGCGAAAAATTCTACACTTCCACCTACAAAGCATACCAGCGCACCGTGGAGTATAATTGATACCATACGGTGTCAGGCTCGCGAACTATAGCGACTTATCCCGTTCTGCCAGCAGGCCGTTTCAGGATTTCATGTACGAAAGCAATTGCGGCGGGCCCATGCCTTTCGCCGCCACCGCCGAGGATGCGGAGCAGAGGCTGTGCCGGGCGTAACGCTCGGCGGCATGCCGGCAGACAGACAATGAAACCGCACTGGGAAAGGAGCGCGCGCAATGAATTTATTGATTACCGGCGCTAACGGTTTTATGGGTAAAAACCTTGCCGCGACCCTGCGGCATGGCGACGATCGGCTTTGGCTTGCCGATGTGGATACCACGGAAAGCGATCTGGAACGCATGGCAAAGGAAGCAGATTTCGTGTTCCACCTCGCGGGCGTGAACCGCCCAAAGGACGAGGCGGAATTCCAGACGGGCAACACGGATTTTACGGTTCGGCTGCTAAACCTGCTGGAAAGCGGTAAAAAGCCGCCCGTGCTGATGAGCGGTTCCATACAGGCTGCGCTGGATAACCCTTACGGTCTTAGCAAACGGCACGCGGAGGAAGCGATACGCGCCTATGGCGCGCGTACCGGCACACCCGTATACCTGTACCGGCTGCCTAACGCGTTTGGCAAGTGGAGCCGGCCCAATTACAACAGCGCCGTGGCGACCTTCTGCTATAATATTGCGCGCGAACTTCCTGTTACCATCAGCGATCCCGCGCGCGTGATGCACCTTGTTTATATCGACGATATTGTGGCGGAATTCCTGCGCGCGCTGTGGGGCAATCCCACGCGGGGAGAGAGCGGCTTCTGCCGTGTGTTGCCGCAGCATGCGGCGACGCTCGGGCAGATCGTAACGTTGATCGAAGGCTTTCACAGCAGCCGCGAAACGCTGTTGCTGCCCGATCAGCGGGATGAATTGACCCGCAAGCTATTTGCCACCTACCAGAGCTTTCTGCCCCCGGAGGGCTTTGCCTACCGTCCGCGGACGCACGCAGACAGGCGCGGTTCGTTTACGGAGCTTTTACATACGGTCGGCTATGGACAGATGAGCGTGAACGTGCAAAAGCCGGGCGTGGTGAAGGGGGAGCACTGGCACCATACCAAGCATGAGAAATTCGTCGTCGTGGCGGGGCGCGGGGTGATCCGTTTCCGCAAGGTGTGGGAAGACGAGGTGACCGAGGTTTTCGTGGATGGTGCTGAGCCCGCGGTGGTGGACATTCCCCCGGGATACACCCATAACATCGAAAACCTGGGCGATACGGACATGGTGACCCTGATGTGGGCCAGCGAGATCTTTGATCCGGAAGGACCCGACACCTTTCACCTGCTTGTAACGCCGGAAGACGGCGGGAGGAACGGATGATGAAAAAGCTGAAACTGATGACGGTGCTGGGTACGCGGCCTGAGATTATTCGCCTTTCCGCCGTGA
>JAJFVI010000210.1 GCA_021371895.1 Eubacteriales bacterium
ACGGACAGGCTTGATAATCCGATGTGATAACCCCAATGTACATTTTCAACCCTGCCAGCGAATTTCCCCCGTCGCCATTCGCCACGCAGGCGGGAAGCACGATGGGGTGGCCCGCCGGATGGACAGGCTTGATAATCCGATGTGATAACCCCAGTGTGCATTTTCAACCCTGCCAGCGAATTTCCTCGTCGCCATTTGCCACGCAGGCGGGGAGCACGATGGGGTGACCCGCCGGATGGACAGGCTTGTCGGTTGGGTATACCGTGCGTACGGGCTAAAAGCCCGGACAGGCACGGTGTGACCAGACGACTATCCTGTACTCCAAGGGCCACTTCTCGTGCTCAGCCCGCCGTGTAAAAAGGCGACGCCGAAGGGCGCAGGGGCGAGCGGAAAGCCCCTGCTGTGCTCCGCAGAGCGCACATCCTCGAACACTCACAAACGCCGTCCCAACGAAATTCCAAAGGCCATGATAGCTTTTGCTTTACTGAAAGGAGTTTCATGGAGAACTTTGCTTTCAATGTGCTCAAAACCTGCGCCCAGACCGGCGCCCGTCTGGGCGTCCTCCACACGCCGCACGGCGATATCCATACCCCGGCCTATATGCCGGTGGGCACCGCCGCAACCGTGAAAGCCATGACCCCGCGGGAGCTGATCGAAATCGGCGCGGAAATTATCCTGAGCAACACCTACCACCTGCACCTGCGCCCGGGGGAGGAGCTGATCCGCGAGGCGGGCGGCTTGCACTCCTTCATGGCATGGCCGCGCCCGATTCTCACGGACAGCGGGGGCTTTCAGGTGTTTTCACTTGCCGGCATCCGCAAGATTCGCGAGGAGGGCGTCACCTTCCAAAGCCATCTGGACGGCAGCCGGCGGTTCATCTCCCCGGAAGTCAGTATGGATATTCAGCACGCGCTGGGCAGCGATATTATGATGGCGTTCGACGTGTGCACGGCCTACCCGTGCGACCACGATACGGCGCAGGCCGCCATGGAGCGTACGCACCGCTGGGCGGCGCGCTGCAAGACGCACCACGAACAAACTCCCACCCGCGATACGCAGGCGCTGTTCGGCATTGTGCAGGGCGCGTTTTTTGGAGATCTGCGTGTGGAGAGCGCCAAAGCGCTTGCTGAGATGGATTTCCCCGGCTACGGCATTGGGGGCTTAAGCGTGGGCGAACCCAAGCCGATCATGTACGAAATGCTGGAAACCATCATGCCCCATATGCCCATGGGTAAACCCCGCTACCTGATGGGCGTGGGCTCGCCGGATTGCCTGGTGGAGGGCGTGCTGCGCGGGGTGGATATGTTCGATTGCGTGCTGGCGACCCGTATCGCGCGCAACGGTACCTGCTTTACCAAAAACGGGCGGCTGGTGATTAAAAACGCGACGTACGCCCATGATTTCCGTCCCATCGACGAAGATTGCGATTGCTATGCTTGCCAGAATTTTACCCGCGCCTATGTCCGCCATCTGTTCAAGGCGGGGGAGATCACCGGGGCGCGGCTTGCGAGTATCCATAACCTGCGTTTTCTGCTCCGGCTCATGGAGGACGTGCGAGCGGCAATCGCAGAGGATCGTTTCGGCGATTTTCGCAAGGCGTTTTTTGAGCGCTACGATATGAGCCGCAATTTTTAGATTGCGTCATTCCGCGCAACAGGATTGCCGACAGCAAACGGAGAATGATGGATATATAACGCCTGTATGGCCTTCCGGGGAGGGATGGGGATGAAGCTGTTATTTCGCGGCGGCACGCTGGTGACCGCCGAAGGGATGTACGAAGCCGATCTGCTGACGGATGGAGAAAAAATCGCCGCCCTCGGCGAGCGCATGCCGCAGGACGGCGCGCAGGTGGTGGATGTGACCGGTATGCTTTTACTGCCGGGAGCAATCGACGCACACACCCATCTGGAATGCGTATGCTCCGGCATCGATACCAGCGATGATTATTTCACCGGCACGCGCGCAGCGGCCTGCGGCGGCGTGACCACCGTGATCGATTATCTGCTGCAGGCAATGGGTGAGCCGCTGTCGGAAACGCTGCATAAGCGCATCCCCATGGCGGCAGCCAAGGCGGCGGTGGATTTCGCCTTTCATATCGGGGTGAGCGACCTAAGCACCCCCGCGCTGCTTGCGTCCGTCAAGGATGCGGTGCTGGCCGGGGTAAGCAGCTTCAAGGCGTATATGGTGTACGATTTCGGCCTGACCGACGAGGCGCTTTATCAGCTTTTGGAGGAAACGGCAAAGATCGGCGCGCTGACCACCGTGCATGCGGAAAACCGCGGCATGCTGGACGCGCGAGTGAAAGCATACCTTGCCGCGGGGGAAACTGACCCCTGGTGGCATTACCGAAGCCGCAGCGAGGAAGTTGCCGCCGAGGCCACCCGCCGCGTGATCGCGTTGGCGAAAGCGGCCAAGGCGCCCCTGTACATCGTGCACCTGACTGACGAAGAAAGCGTCGCCGCTGTGACGCAGGCTCGGGACGAGGGGCAGCCGGTGTTTGCCGAAACCTGCCCGCAATACCTCTATTTCACAAGCGATGTCTATCACGGGTCGCGCGCGCAGGATTACGTGTGTTCGCCCGCCATCAAAGGGCAGGCCTCGCAAAATGCGCTGTGGGCCGCCCTGCGCCGCGGGGATATTGCGACTGTCGCCACCGACCATTGTCCGTTCACGGCGGCACAGAAGGATTACGGCCTCCGCCTGCCGGACGGGCGCGCGGGCGACTTTACTACGATCCCCAACGGGTGCGACGGAGTGGAAACCCTATACCCCTATCTGCTCACGCAGGCCAACCTCGGACGCATCCCCTTTACGCGCGCGGTAGCCGCGTGCGCAACAAACCCCGCCAAACTCTTCGGACTAAACGACCGCAAAGGCGCGCTTCGGCCGGGATTGGACGCGGATCTGGCGGTGTTCGACCCGAAACGGGACGGCGTAGTACACGCGCGGGATTTGCACGGCAACCTCGACCATACCATCTGGGAAAATACTGCGCTGCACGGCCGCATCGTATCCACCTACCTGCGCGGCAAGTCCGTGTTCGCGCAAGGGGCGTTTACCGGCGGGCAGGGCGCAGGGCGTTTCCAAAAGTGTAATCCGGTTCAATTCACTTCGCCCTCGCTGGACTAAACGCGCGGGGAGCAGGTAAGAAAAGCATAAACGGAGGCAGAAGATGAGAATCACCGTGCTTGTGGGCAGCCCGCGCAAGGGCGGCAACACCGAAACGCTGGCGGACGCGTTGATACAGGGCGCGCAGGAGGCTGGCGCGGAAGTGACGAAGTTCAATTTGCGCGGTAAGAAAATAGCGCCGTGCGTGAACTGCGATTACTGCCAGACCCATGACTACTGCGCTATACGCGACGATATGGCCGAGGTTTATTCTTTGCTGCTGAACACCGATGCGCTGGTGTTTGCCACGCCCGTATACTTCTACACGATGTCCGCGCAGCTCAAGGCGCTGCTGGATCGCCTGTATAATCCCATACGGGAAAAGCTGCCCGTAAAGTGGACGGCGCTGTTGTCCGTGTGTGCGGACGACACTTTAAAGACATTCGACCCCCTGCTGTCAACCTTTGCGGCCATCGAGGACTATCTGGGCTGGAAGCGCGTGGGTGAGGTGACCGTTGCCTGCATGGAGAAAAAGGGCGACATCGCCGGGCACGAGGCGCTGGCAAGGGCACGGGAACTGGGGGAGAAACTGGCCAAGGCTTCACGCTAAAGGTGTCAGGCGAATTGCTGCTGTATGAATAAGGCTGAACCGACGCGCGTAAACGAACGTGTCGGTTCAGCCTTTTAATTGTCTTGAAGGAATTTTATGCACAGGTGCCTTGCACCGCCGTGCAGGGTGATGCTCATTACAGATGGACGATAAATCCTTTGCCTTTCTGAAGCACCAGGATGCACTCGCCATCCAAGCGAAACCAGCTCTTTGCGAAACAATCGGTTGGACATGGCGAAATCCTACCTTGTTTATATAAATACATGGATGCGAAAGGTGCTCAGCAATACTTATAGAACAATTTACTACATAATACAAAATCAGGCAGTAACTGTAAACCCATACTTTTTTGTAAAGAATCTTGCGGGTTGGAATCCCGTCGTCTCATGGCTTG
>JAJFVI010000215.1 GCA_021371895.1 Eubacteriales bacterium
CGGCGCGGTGCAGGCGTTTTGATCCAGCAGCCACGTATCGTTGTAAAATCCCTGCGCCGCAGTAGCCAGCACGCTGTCGTCCATGGCGAGCACGATTTGCGCGTCGATCACCATAAGTGACCAGCGATCCGCGAAAGTCACCTCAACCGCGCGGGGGGAAAGCGGCGCCTGCCGCACGCGGCGGATGGTTTCATCCCCGCCCCACACAACGCGCGCGTCGCAAAGCGCGCTAAAAACCTCGGTCACCGGCTGCTGTTCGCGCGGGTGGGAAACGACGTTGACATAGGGGCGCATGTCCGCGTGCTGGCCCGCCAGCAACTGCGCCATCGTTTCGCACACAAGGGCCGTCTGTGTGAATATCCGGCTGGGAGCCTTCACCACGCTTGCGTTGCCCGCCAGCAGCGCCGTCACCAGCGAATAGGCGAAGTTCATGGGTACATTGCCCGGCGCGATGTGAAACACCAGGCCCCGGCCCAACCGCCCGGACAGATCGCCGCAGGACACGCGCAGCGCCGCCAGATTGGCGCGGCGGCAAAAAAACGCGAAGGTCGTCACGTCCGGGTAAGTTTTGACGCGGGGGTCTTTGAGCAGCGCGGCGGATACGGCGGCAAGAAAAGCTGTCGCCCGCGGGTCGAAGGGCTGTAACGCGGGCGTTTGCGCGGCCTGCCGGGGGTCTGTAAGGCCGCAGAGCACGCGCAGGGGCAGCGCACAGCAGTTATCTAGATTCATAGGTATCGCTGCACCCCCTTGTTTCGGCGTGCCGCACGCGGCCCAGCACCGTGAAGTACTTGCCCTTGCGGCCGCAGGGGCAATCGTCCTCACCCAGCAGCACGCCCTCGTCCTCGGTGAGCAAAACGTGGCCGGGATAGCTGCGCGGCAGCACGCTTATGACCTCCACAAGCCCCGTTTCGCCAATGTAGGCGAGGGAAAAATCCCTGGGGCGGCGGATGAGCACATCCGACCACGCGGGGGCGTGCAGATGCCCGTATTCGCATTCCATGAAGATGGAACCCGCCTGTTCCGCCATGCCGTAGTAATCCAGTACCCGCTCAATACCGCAAACATCCCGGAGGGCATCGTGGAACTGTGCGCGGCTCACGGCTTGATCGGCGAGTTTTTTCCAGCCGCCGCCGTGTACCAGCACGGCGTTGCGCAGATCGAGTTTTGCACCTGAGCGGCGGAGCTCCGCGTAAAAATATTGCCAGACGATAAACGTAAACCCAAACAGGAAGATCGTCTCACCCTCGTGCCGGGCAAGGAAAGCGTGCAGCCCGGACACATCCAGTTCCATGGCCTCGTTAAGCGCGTAGACCTTCTCCCGCCCAAACAGGCTGAACCCGAGGATGCCCGCGCCGCGCGCGGTAAAGCGATCCCGGTTTTGGAGCGTTGCGGGGCTGTCCACGATAATCATCGGCAGGCGCGCGCCGCCCAGTGTGCTTTGCATAATCTTTGCCAGCACCCGGCTTTGCAGCGCGGCGGTTTCCCGATCCAGATAGACGCGGCTCACCTGCTGGCCCGTGGTGCCGGAACTGGTGACGGTCTTGGCTAGCGCTTCGTCGGGTACGCTTTTTAGGTCGAACTCCTTAAACAGGCGCACCGGCAGCGGGGGCAGCTGCTCAAAGGATGTTACCGTGTCCGGGCTTACCCCGGCGGCCGAAAGCATGCGGGCGTACGCCGGGCAGCGCTCCGCGTGCAGGCGGGTCAGCGCCGCAAGTTCGCCGGTCAGAAAGGCATGTTTCTCCTCCCGGATTAGCCCGTAAGGCGGCAGGGCAAGCAGCGCCGATTCGTCAGTCATCGTTCGTATCCAGCTCCTTGTAGAGCGTCTTGCCGGCTTCGTTTTTGGGAATTTCGCTAACGGCCTTTATGGATATACCGCTTGAGTTCAACCCGGTTTTCCCGGCCAGCCATGCGCGCATCTCGGGCAGCGCGGCGGCGTCCGTCGCAAAGAGGGTTAAGTGGTCGTCGCTTCCGGCACAGGCACACTCCACGTCGGGGAAGCGTGCCTTTAGCATTCGTTCGATTTCGTCCAGATTGACGCGATTGCCATACATTTTGAGGAACCGCTTTTTCCGGCCGACGATGGTATAGTACCCGTCCTCGTCGAACTCTGCCATATCGCCGGTGTCCAACACCCCGCCCCGTTCGTCGGGCAGGGCCAGATCCGCGGCGTTCTCGGCGTAGCCCAACGTTACGTTCTCGCCCCGGTAGCGAAGCTCGCCGACTGTGTGCGGCGTTTGGATCGCGCCGCCGTTTTCGTCGATCAGCTCCAGCGTGCCGCCCGGGATGGCCACGCCCACGGAGCCGATTTTTTGCAGGCTCATTTCCCATGGCAGGTAGGCCATGCGCGCCGTGGCTTCGCACTGGCCGTACATCACGATAAACTGTCTGCCGGTCTTCTGGCACCATTCGGCGTACTTGCGGTGCAGCTCCGGCATTAGCTTCCCCCCTGCCTGCGTCATGGTGCGCAGGGCGGGCAGATCCATGTGGGTAAAGCGCATACGGTCAAGCATTTCGTAGGTGTAGGGCACGCCGCCGAAACTGGTACCCCCCCTGGCCCGGAAAAAAGTCCAGAACTCTTTCTGTGTTACGCTCTTATCCGTCAGTAGCACCGTAGCGCCCACGTCCAAATGGGTGTTGAGGATGCTTAAGCCGTAGGTGTAGTGCATCGGCAGGGTGGTCACGGGGCGCTCGTCCGCCTGCAGGTGCAGGTACTGCACGATGGAGTCGGTATTGGCGCGGATGTTGCGGTAGCTCTGCCGCACCAGCTTGGGGCTTCCGGTAGAGCCGCTGGTAGTGAGCAGCAGCGCCAGTTCCGGCGCAAGGCGCGTTTCAACATCCCCGAAAGGGGTTTGCGTGAGGCGGTAGCCGAAGCGCTCGTAGCGGCAGCAGCCGTCCTCCATGCTGAAGCTTTCCGGCGCCCAGATATACTTGGGCCGGTACGTTTCGTACAGGTTGCGGAATAGCTCCGCATCCATGTCCGCCGGGAGCATCGCGGGTACCACGCCGCCGTTGAGGAACGATACATAACCTACGAAACTACCCATCACGTTGCGGCAGAGGCAAAATACCAGGCAGCGGCCATCCGCCTGCTGGCACAGCATTCGTCCCTCGTGGCGCAGCTCCGCATAGGTTAGCTGCCTGCCGTACTCGTCCTCCACGGCGATGTTGGATTGATGACGCTCAAATTTCCACAGCATATTTGCGGAGGATCTCCTTCCCCTTGTCAAAAGAGCTCAGGTCGATGATGTCGTCCATCTCCATCATAATGTCGAACGCGTCTTCCAGTGCCGCGACCAGCGCCATGTGCCCTACGCTGTCCCAGGATTTGCTTTCGCCGTACGTGAGGGTCGGCGCTTCGCCGGGAGCCACCTCCAGCGCCGCTACAAAGGCGTTTAGGTACTTCTCCTGATTGGTCATCGTTGCATCGCTCCTGTCGTAGATGTGAAGGAAGAAAAGGGGTTAGAGGATGCCGCCGTCCACGCGCCAGACCTGCGCCGTAACGAAGGAAGCGCGGTCGCTGGCCAGAAAGGCGACTACGGCGGCAATCTCCTCGGGGCGGCCCTTGCGCTTGAGCAGGTTGCGCTTGACAGTTTCCTGCTCAATCTCCGTTCCAAGCGCGCGGGTCATATCGGTGTCGGTGTATCCCGGCGCCACGGCGTTGACGCGGATGTTCATCCCCGCCAGTTCCCGCGCCATTTTCTTGGTGGCGGCGATCAGCGCGGCCTTGGCGGCAGAATAGTCCAGCCGACTGTCCCCGTCCAGCCCCGCGACCGAGGCGATATTGATGACCGCGCCCTGCCGTTTGCGCGCCATCCAGCGGGTTGCCAGCTGGGTAAGGTGGACGACGCCGAAGAAATCCACTTCAAACAGCGAGCGCATCTCGCTGACAGGCATCAGCTGGAACATCTTATCCTCGCCCATCACGCCCGCGTTGTTGACAAGAATGTCCAGCGGGAGCTTGTCTGCCATGGCTTCCTTTACGGCGGCGGTTACGGCTTGCTCGTCGCCCAGATCGGCGTAAAGAGGCTTGATCCAAACGCCATGCCGCCGGGTTAGCGCTGTACAGCGCTGCTCAAAAGCTGCGTCCGGCGTGTGTGCGAACGCCCACACGTTTGCGCCTTCGGCGACGAAGGTATCGAGGATCGCCGCGCCGATGCCGCGGGAAGCTCCGGTGACCAGCGCGTTCTTCCCTTCCAGCAGCATGTTTATTCCTCCTTGAGCGCCACGCTCGCCTTATGGTAGTATTCCGCGTACAGGTTAAGTACGTATTCCACGTTGTCGGCCCTCAGCGCGTCGCCCATGAAGGAGGCAGGGGTGTCGCCGACCGGCGTGAGCGTTACGTCCGTCAGCATGGGGTCGGAAAGCAGCGCGACCTGCCTATCCATCGCTGCGTCAAAAGTGGCGGCTTCCCTGCTGAGCACCGAGCGCAGGGCACTGCCACCCGCCATGTTCTGCGGCCCATAGCTGGCCGCGCCGTCCGGGTGGTAGGCCACGCAGCCGACCGCCATCAGCCCCGCGAGCAGCAGGAGGGTCGCCGCTTTGACGCGGCTCTTTCGCGGCGCGGATGATGAGCCGGGGAGCGCAGGTGCTTGTGTGTCCGCGTACCGGCGCAATAGATACCCTGCCCAGTACAGGGTAAGCAGCGCAACAGTGAGTACGAAGGTGAAGAAATAGGTGTTTATCACCCGGCCGTCGCCCAGATAGTTGCCGGTATAAAGCGTTGGCGCAAGCTGTGCGCAGTAGAGCGCGGTCGCAAACAGCGTAGCCCATATCGGATGGGAAAAGCGCAGTTCGCTTTGCCTGAGCGCCGGAATCGCCAGCACCGTCACCAGAGCGACTGCTGCCAGAAGCGGCAGTGAAAACGAATGCCCGATCAACGCCAGCCCGAAATACACGGCTTCCAGCACGGCCTTGGGCGCACTCATGCCGCCCGTAAGCGTTTGGGCGCGCACGGCGTTGCCTGGGGCGGCCATGCTGAAGGCGAACCCGGCAAGCAGCATGGCTGTGAGGGCGAGATACCCCCACTTGCCTGGCTTTTTGCGCAGGAATGCCCACGCGGTGAAGCCTGCGGCCAGCAGGGAAGCATATAGTACCGTGGAATACTTGGCCCCACCCAGCAGCGCGGACATCGCCGCGAGAAGCGCAAAGAACAGCGCGCGCTTCTGACGCCCCTGAACGCGAAGGAAGTGCAGCCAAAGCCCGGCAGTTAGCAGCAACAGCGACCAGAGGAGCGTGTAGGCCACGCCGCCGTTGAACCAGTAAAAACCCTCTGCCACGTTTGGCGTGAACTGCACCATTACGAAGCCAAGCGCGCCGACCGCCACCGCGACCACAGCGCCGTTTAGTCCGAAAACGCCGTGCAACGCCTGCCACAGGAAGTAGCATAGCGCCAGCAGCAATCCGCCCAGCAGCACAATGGTTGTGATCCAGTACAGGCTTTCGCCGAAAACGGCAGGCTGCAGCGCACCGAGGAACGAGGTTGTATACGTGCCTTCCCACGTTTGCCGGATGCCTATAGTATTCTGCATCGCGGCTTGCAGTACGGCGGCGACGCTGCCGGTGGACGTCCACGCGTCGCGTGTGAGCAGCGAAAAGCCGAAATCGTCATAGAAGGCGTGGTTGTAAAAGGAAAGCGCGATCATCGGCGCGAGGCTTACAAGCAGCAAAAGCACGCACAGCCAAGCCACTGCGCGGTGGGAAAAGGACAGGCGGCTCACGACGCATCGCCCCCTTCCACGAGAATCGCGTCTTTGTGATAATAGTTTTTTAGCACCGGCAGTACGTTATACGCGGAATCCGGCGAAAGCAGGTCGTCCATCAGCACGCCGGGCACTGCCGAAAGCGGCCTAAGCGTTACCACGGGCTGGGAGGCGTCGTTGAGCAGCAGCTCGCGCGCGTCCATCTCGCGGTCGTATTGCGCCGCTTCGCCGGTCAGCAGGGAGAGCGCCGCCGAGCCGCCCGCCATGTTCATAGGGCCGTAGAGCGTAGCGTCCGCGGGTTTGAAGCCCAGACAGCCGATGACAAACAGACAGGCGGAAAAGAGAATCAGCCCCCGACGCGCCGCGGCGGGCCCGGA
>JAJFVI010000221.1 GCA_021371895.1 Eubacteriales bacterium
GCAGGGGCGCAAGATGAGTAAAAGTCTGGGTAACGGCGTCGACCCGCTGGAGATAATCGACCTTTATGGCGCGGACGCGCTGCGTTTTTCCCTTGCCATGGGCATCAGCCCCGGCAACGACACCCGCTTTTCCGTGGAAAAGGTGGAGGCGGCGCGCAACTTTGCCAACAAGGTGTGGAATGCCAGCCGTTTCGTGCTAATGAACATGCAGACCCGCGAAACCATCGACCATGCCGCGCTGACCCTGCCGGATCAGTGGATTCTATCCCGGCTGCAAAAGGCGGTCGCCGAGGTGAGCGCCCACATGGAGGACGGGGATTTCGGGCTTTCCGCCAACAAGATTTACGAATTTACGTGGAGCGAGTTCTGCGATTGGTACATTGAGCTATCCAAGAGCCGCCTGATGGGGGAGGACGAGGCGCAAAAGCGCAACGTGCGCGCGGTGCTCTACACGGTTATGGAAAGCGTGCTCAAACTGTTGCATCCCTTTATGCCCTTCCTGACCGAGGAGGTCTACCAGCACCTGCCCGAGGCTGAGGGGATGCTCATCCTCGCGCAATGGCCGGAAGTAAACGCGATCCTCCTGTTTGACGAGGAAGAACGCCGGATGGAAGGGCTGATGGAGATCATCCGCGCCATTCGCAACCTGCGCGCAGAGATGAAGGTGGCCGCCAACCGGCGCATCCATGTAACGCTGCTGGCCGAACCCGGCTGGGAGGAAACCCTCGCCCTCGCCGAGCCCTACCTGCAGCGCCTCGCGGGAGTCGATACCGTAACTCTACGCCAAAAGGGCGAACCCAGCGCGCCCAAGACGGTTTCCGCCGTGTGTGCGTCCGCGGAGATTCGCATTCCACTGGGCGATCTGGTGGATATTGAAAAAGAGCTGGCAAGGCTTGCCAAGGAGCATGAACGGCTCGCGACTGAGATTGAGCGTGCGAAGGCTCGCTTGGATAACCCCGGCTTTACCAGCAAAGCGCCTGCCGCGCTGGTGGAGCAGGAAAAAGAAAAGCTTGCTACCAGCGAAAACATGCTTGCCTCGCTGGGTCGGCGCATCGACGAACTGAAAGCGGACGCGTAACGCACAGAACCGTTAACATTGTTATAAACAGTCCCTGACTTCGGAAAGGAGCGCGCAGGCGCTATGCCACAAGCATTTTATCATCAGCCGGTGCTCTTTGACGAGGTCATGGCGTGGCTTGCGCCCCATGCTGGCGGCGTCTATCTGGACGCTACGCTTGGCGGGGGCGGCCACAGCGAGGGTATTTTGCTCGCCGCCGGTGGCGAGGCGCAGCTTTACGGGATCGACCGCGACCCGGAAGCCATCGCCGCCGCGACGGAGCGGCTGAAGGACTTTTCCGGCTTTCATGCGCTGCACGGTAACTTTCACGATGTAAAGCTGCTGCTTATACAGGCGGGCGTGCCGCCGCTTTCCGGCGCGTTGGCCGATCTGGGGGTAAGCAGCCGCCAGTTGGATCAGGCGGAACGCGGCTTCAGCTACCATGAGGACGCGCCTTTGGACATGCGTATGGATACGACGCAGGGGGAAACCGCCGCGGAGTACCTTGCCTATGTGACGCCGCAGGAGCTTCGCCGTGTGCTCACCGAGTACGGCGAAGAAAAGTGGGCGGCGCGCATTGCGCAGATTTTTGTGGAAAAGCGGCGGGAAAAACCCATCGCGACGACGATGGATCTGGTGGCCGTGGTAGACGCCGCCATACCCAAAGCCGTACGCCGCAAAGATGACGGCCACCCCGCCCGGCGCACGTTCCAGGCGGTGCGCATTGCCGTGAACGACGAACTGGCTCCGCTGGAAGCGGCGCTGCGCGATATGGCCGATCTGCTCGCGCCCGGCGGGCGGCTGGCGGTAATCACTTTCCACTCGCTGGAAGACCGGATTGTGAAAAACACCTTTCGAAGCCTGCAATACCCCTGCACCTGCCCACCCAAAGCGCCCATATGCACCTGCGGCAAAAAGCCGTTGGGCAAGGTGCTCGGCGGCGGCGCCATCGCACCCACACCGGCGGAGACGGATCGCAACCCGCGGGCGCGCAGCGCGAAGCTAAGGGTGTTTGAGCGGCGATAACGCTACCGTCGCTCTGTTTTCGTGCTGGTTGACAGAACACCGACTATCGCCTATGCTTACGGCGTAAGCCGGGGCTTCGCTGGCAAGGCTTTTAACAGCAGGGAGGTGCGCCATTCATGCCGACGCTCTACGTGGTGGCTACGCCCATCGGGAATCTGGGCGATTTTTCCCCCCGCGCGGTGGAAACGCTGAAAAACGTCGCCCTCATCGCGGCGGAGGATACGCGGGTTACGCAAAAACTTCTCGCCGCTTTTGAAATCCATACCCCGCTAACCAGCTGCCACGAGCATAACGAGCGTGCGAAGTCTGAACGCATCGTGCTACGGATGCTGGAAGAAGGCATTGACGTGGCGCTGACCACCGACGCGGGCACTCCCTGCATCAGCGATCCGGGAAGCCTGCTGACGGCTGAAGCCGTTAAAAACGGCATCCCTGTGCTGGCGATAGCGGGGCCAACGGCTCTGGCCGCCGCGTTAAGCGTAAGTGGCCTGCCGGTGGACGAGTTTACGTTTTTCGGTTTTCTGCCGCGCGCGAAAGGGGAACTGCGCGCGAAGCTTTTGGAGATCGCCGCTCGCTCCAAAATCGCGGTCGTGCATGAGTCGCCGCACCGCGTGGCTGCGCTGCTGGAAGCAATTCAGGAGGTGCTGCCGCATACCCTTGTCAGCGCTTCCTGCGACCTTACCAAGAAGTTTGAGGCGACCGTACGCGGGGAAGTTGGCGCAGTGCTGGCCACCCTTCTGCAAAACCCTAAGATGGAAAAAGGGGAATACTGTTTGGTACTGCAATGGCAGGACGCGCTGGAACCGCCGCGGCCGCCCTGCACGCTTTCGCTGGAGGCGCAACTTTTCGACGGTGTGGTGCGCGGCCAAACGCTGCGGGAGAGCATGGAAGCTCTGCTGGAAGCCGGGGAACGGAAAAACGCTGTCTACGCCGCGAGCCTGCGGGTCAAGGCCTTGCTGGCCCAGCCGGACGAAACGTAAACGCGCTAGGACGAACAAGCAAAACGGGGAAAGCCAATGGCTTTCCCCGTTTATGTATACGCTTTCCCGCGTGATCTGCCGCGCTCAATCCGGCAGGATTTGAATTTCCCCGCTGCGCAGTGCGTGGCGGAGGCCGTCTTCCCCCTGTACGATCAACGCGCCATCCTCGCCCAATGCGACGGCTTTGCCCGTGATCTGCTGCCCGCCCTGCGCCCACAGCACGTTGTGCCCGAGGGTCATGGAATGGTTGCGGTACATTTCCAGATAGCTGCGATCGGCGGGTGAAAACCGCAGCAGACCGGCGGCGATATCAGCGGCGAGCTGGTTTTTCACCGGTGCGCCGCAGTTGAGGAATCCGACCGATTCCTCGATCGACGAGGGCATTTCGGCATAACGCAGGTTTAGCCCTACGCCAACCAGCAGCGATATCAGCGTGCCGCTTTCAAAATCGGTCACTGCTTCGGTGAGAATGCCGCAAATCTTCCTTCCGTCCAGAAACAGGTCGTTGACCCACTTGATCTGCGCTTCCTGGCCGATCAGGCGGTGAATGGCGTCGGTAACGCACACGGCGGCGTAAGCCGTAATGCCCAGCGCCCCCTCGGGCGTCTGCCCGGCGGGAAGGGCGACCGTCATGTACAGCCCCGTGCCTTTGGGTGAATAGAAGATACGCCCCTGCCGCCCGCGCCCGGCGGTCTGTTCCTCTCCGGCGACGATGAAGGGGCCCGCCTCGCCGTTCGCAAGCCTGCGCTTGGCCTCATTATTGGTGGAGGTCAGCGTATCAAAACAGTATATGGGCGCGTCCGCACGGCCCAGCAGAGCGCGGATGCGTTCCGCCGACAGGCGATCACAGGCCGGGGAAAGCTGATAACCGCGGTTGGGTGCGGAATCGATGGCGAAGCCCTCGGCCTTCAGGGTGTTGACCGCCTTCCAGATCGCATTGCGGGATACGCCGAAACGGTTCGCCAGCGTCTGCCCGGAGAGCGCCGACTGCCGGTTGGTTTCCAACTCGCAGAGGATTTCGTTTTTCAGTGCCATACTGCCTCCTGTGGGTGCAAGGGAAAGGATAGATATAGGATAGCACTATTTTGGGAAACGTACAAGCTGTGGATTGGAATTTCGGCGGCGAAACTGGTATACTAGTTGACAAGGCCGAAACGAATATGCTATCATCCATACAGGTCAAGCGTTACCGGGAGCCTCGCGTTGCGGAGCGGCCCGGCGCGACAGGGAAGGGAGAAACGAACAATGAAAATGACGTTTCGCTGGTTTGGTTTCGGCAGCGACGCGGTGACCCTGCAACAGATAAAGCAGATTCCGGGCTGCACCGGCGTGATGGGCGTATTGGACGGCAAGGCAGCCGGAGAAGTGTGGACACGGGAGGAGATCGGCGCTTACGTGAATACCATCCACCAAGCGGGGCTGGAATGCGAGGTCATCGAAAGCGTCAATGTCCATGAAGATATTAAAATGGGCTTGCCCAGCCGGGAATGCTACATTGAAAACTATCGCATCACCATCCGCAACTTGGCGGCATACGGCGTGAAGGTGATCGTGTATAACTTTATGCCCGTGTTCGACTGGCTGCGCACCGATCTGGCGCATCCCATCGCGGAAGACGGCAGCAGCAGCCTTTACTTTGACGAAAAGGATTTGCAGGGCATGACGCCGCTGGCGATCGTGCGCCGTACGGCGCAGGGGAGCAACGGCTTTACTCTCCCTGGCTGGGAACCGGCGCGCTTGGCCGAACTGGAGCAAACCCTCCAGCGTTACGAATCCGTCTCCGCGGACGATCTGCGTGCCAACTACAAGGTTTTTCTGGATGGCATCATCCCCGTGTGCGAGGAAGTCGGCGTTACCATGGCCGTTCACCCTGACGATCCGGCCTGGCCGATCTTCGGGCTTCCCCGCATCGCGCACAGCATGGCTGATTTTGAGCAGATCGTGCAGCTGTACGATTCCCCTCGCAACGCCCTGTGCCTGTGTACCGGATCGCTGGGCAGCAACCCGGATAACGACGTTCCGGCGACGCTGCGGCACTTTGGGGAGATGGGCCGCATCGGGTGTGTGCATGCGCGTAACGTAAAACATCTGGGTTACCACCATTTCCGTGAATCCAGCCACCTTTCATCGGACGGCGATCTTGACATGTACGCCATAATGAAGGCGATCTATGACACCTGCCCGGATACGTATATCCGACCCGACCACGGCCGTATGATCTGGAACGAAAAGGGGCGGCCGGGCTACGGTTTGTATGACCGGGCGCTGGGCATCGCCTATCTGAACGGGTTATGGGAAGCGATTGTGAAATCCGCGAAAAATTAGTGAAAAATCAAGCTAAAATCGCCCCGACGGAAACGCCGATGGGGCTTTTTAGCATGTGGCGCGGGAGTTTACGGTTCAAACCGGGCGAATTGACGCACTTGAATTGGTTTGCTATAATGATACCGAACGAATAAAAACCATTCGCAACGACCGAAAAAACTGAAAAGAGGAGGAACGATCATGAAAAAATTGCTTTCCATCCTGTTGGCGCTGGCAATGCTGGCCGGTTGTCTGATGCCTGCCGCTTTCGCGGAGCAGAAGGTGGACCTGAGCGGCAAACTGGTGATTGTGCATACCAACGACATACACGGCTACGCGGTTACCGACTCCGGCGAACCTTCGGTGGGCTACGCGCAGATTAAGCAATACCGTGCGGACGCGGCGGCACTGGGTGCGGATACGCTGCTGTTGGACGCGGGCGACGCTTCGCAGGGGCAGCCGATTGTCAATCTGGAGAAGGGCCTGAACGCTATCAAGTTTATGAACGCCACGGGCTACGATGCCATGTGCCCCGGCAACCACGAGTTCGACTGGGGCGTGGAGCAGTTCCAGCTCAATCTGGAAACCGCGACGTTCCCCATCCTGTGCGCCAACATGCTGCGCGCTTCCGACAAAACGCTTTATTTTGCCCCCTACAAGATCTTTGAGACGGCCAACTACAAAATCGGCGTCATCGGGCTGGATACGCCTGAAACTCTCACCAAAGCCAACCCGGCGCTGATGCAGAACGTGACTTTCCTCATGGGGGAGGAACTCTACGCCTGTGCGCAGCAATACGTGGACGAGCTCAAGGCCGCGGGCTGCGACCTGGTGGTAGTGCTGGGCCACCTGGGCGTGGACGATGAAAGCATGGGCAACCGCTCGCTGGATGTGATCGCCAACACCACGGGTATCGATCTGTTTATCGACGGCCACAGCCATACGGAACTCAACGAGATGGTGGAACAGAAACATGCGGAAGGCGCGGAAAACGTGCCAACCACGCTGCTGGTGAGCACCGGCAGCTACGGCCACAACATCGGCGAGGTCGTATTCGACGGCGAAAGCCTCTCCGCCTCATTGTACAAGGCGCAGAGCACGCAGGTCAGCGCCGCTTACGGCGACGCGGATGTCAGCGAGATGATCGGCGCTATCAATGACGAGATTGATCAGCAGCTGTCCGCTACCTTTGCAAAGACTGATGTGCTGCTCAACGGCGAGCGTTCGCCCGGCGTGCGCACGGAGGAAACCAACCTGGGTGATTTCTCAACCGACGCGATGCTGTGGCAGGCTAACCAGACGTACAGCGTGCCGGTCGTCGCGGCGTTTAACAACGGCGGCGGCATCCGCGCCAGCATCCAGATCGGCGATATCACCATGAAGGACATGAAGACTGTCTTCCCCTACGGCAACACCTTGCAGATTATGACGCTTAAAGGCAGCGAACTGCTTGAGCTTCTGGAGGCGTCCAGCTATTGCACGCCGGAGCCGCTGGGCGGCTTTATGCAGGTGGCCGGCATCGTGATGACCATCGATACCACCGTACCCTATGAAAACGGTGATCTGTACCCCGATTCCACCTATTACGCGCCCGCCAACCCCGGCGGCCGCGTAACCATCGAAAGCGTGGGCGGCCAACCGTTCGACCTGGAAGCGGAATACGTGATCGCCACCAACGATTTCTCCGCGGCAGGCGGCGATCAGTGCTACGTGCTCAAGTATGCCAACCAGCAGACAGGGTATAACACCTATATCTCGCTGGAGGACGCGCTGATCAACTACACCACTACGGTGCTTGGCGGCGTAATCGGCGAAACGTACGCCCAACCGCAGGGGCGGATTACCGTAATCCAATAAAGCGCGGACGCACCGACTTCGTGCCATAACCATTGCTGCGTCGCGAGCCGCCGGTTTGCATGCCGGCAGCCCGCGGCGTTTTCTTTTCGCCAGTAAGGCTCGGGAAACGCTTCTTTTTCTGGAAAGACCAAAAAAAACGGCTTTGCATCTTGACGAACGACCGCCTTTGCGGATAGAATAGAACAAGAGAAAGCATCTGAGAGTTGGAAACGATATACCGTCCATGCTCGCGCGGGATCGTCGGGCCGGCGTGGGCGTATCCCAGCTATTCTCTCGCGCGGGCTCTTCGGTGAAGCGCGGGAGACGCCGCAACCAACGACGGTTCTCCACCCGGACACCCACCAATCCGAACGAGGAGGTCACCCGATGCAGTATTTAGCGCCAACCGGACAAGTGCGCGACACCTTCCATCAGGGGACCAACCGCCGTGCTTACGAGATGTTCGGCGCGCACCCCTGTATGGAAAGCGACGTAAAGAAGTGGCACTTCTGCCTGTGGGCGCCTAATGCCCGGCATGTGGCGCTGGTGGGCGCATTCAATGGCTGGGATCGCAGCCGCCACCCGATGCAAAAACAGTTTGACGGCACCTGGGAGCTGTGCCTGAGCGAAGAAGAGCTTTTAAGCGGCGCCGACGGCGCGCCTGCCTACAAGTACGCTGTCTGGGGACAGGATGACCTGTGGCGCATGAAGGCCGATCCCTTTGGCTTTCGCTCGGAGCTCAGGCCCAATACCGCCAGCCGCCTGTGCGATCTGGACGGATATGCCTGGGGCGACGGGGAATGGATGCGCAAGCGGGGCACCTTTAACCCGTACAATAGCCCCATTAACATCTATGAGGTGCACCTGGGCTCGTGGCGGCGGCATGAGGACGGCAGTTATCTAAGCTACACGGAGTTAGCCGAGCAGCTGATACCCTATGTGCTGGAAATGGGGTATACCCACATCGAGCTCATGCCGGTGATGGAGCATCCGCTGGATATGTCCTGGGGGTATCAGATTACGGGGTTCTACGCACCCACGGCGCGCTATGGCACGCCCGAGGAATTCATGGAGCTGGTGGATCGCTGCCACCGGGCCGGCATCGGCATTTTGTTGGATTGGGTACCCGCGCATTTTCCGCGGGACGAAGTGGGTCTGTACCAGCTGGACGGTACGGCCCTGTACAGCCATCCCGATCCCCGGCGCGGCGAGATCGACCAATGGGGCACGATGCTGTTTGATTTTGCCCGTGGGGAAGTAGACAGCTTCCTGCTGAGCAACGCCTGTTTCTGGCTGGAACGCTACCATGCCGACGGCCTGCGGGTGGATGCGGTCAGCAGCCTGCTCTACTACGATTTTTGCAAGGAACCCGGCCAATGGCTCCCCAACGAGCACGGCGGGCGCGAAAATCTGGATGCCATCCGTTTCCTGCGCCGCCTCAACGAGACGGTGTACCACGATTTTTCCGGCGTGATGATGGTGGCCGAGGAAAGCACCGCCTACCCCATGGTTACGGCGCCCACCTATCTGGGGGGGTTGGGCTTCGGGTTCAAGTGGAACATGGGCTGGATGAACGACATCCTTCTTTATATCCGCAAGGACGCGGTTCACCGCAAGTATCACCACGATAAGTTGACCTTTAGTCTGTTCTATGCCTTCAGCGAAAACTACATCCTGCCCTTCTCCCACGATGAGGTGGTGCATGGCAAGCACAGCCTGCTGGATAAAAACCCGGGCGACCTGTGGCAGAAATTCGCGGGACTGAGGGCGCTAATGGGCTACACAATGGCGCATCCCGGCAAGAAGCTGCTGTTTATGGGCGGGGAGTTTGCGCATTTCATCGAATGGAAGTACGATGACCAGCTGGATTGGTTCTTGCTGGGGTACGACCGGCACCCGCAGGTGCGGGAATGCGTTCGTACGCTCAACCGCCTTTACCGGGACACCTCCGCGTTTTACGAGGTGGATGCCTCCTGGGACGGGTTTCAATGGATTACCCCCAGCGATTCGGATAACAGCGTCATCGCCTTCCTGCGCATGGACAGGCAAAAGAACGCCGTGCTGTGCGTCATCAACTTTACGCCTGTTTTCCACCCCATCTACCGCGTGGGGCTACCTTTAGGGGGAACGCTTTCGGAGCTGTTCAATTCCGACCGGGCGGCGTTTGGCGGCAGCAACCAGTATAATGCCTACGAGATTCGCGCCGAGGCCGGCTTATTTAACGGGTTTCCCTTCCACGCGGATCTGTGCGTGCCGCCGCTAAGCTGCTGCTATTTCAACTACCGTAAGATCTTCCAAAAGCCGGAACAAACGCCGCTGCCGGAGGCGCCGGGGGGCGCGGTATCCACAATGCAAAGGAGGGATACGCCCATGGGAAACGACGATCAGGAGGTGCCCTCGTCCATGGCGGCGGGCCGGAAACAAAGTGAAGCCGAAACCGAACCCGATTCGGGAGGAACAGACGCCGGGGCGTAACCGATGTCGTCCTGCCGAGGCACCGGCACGAAGCGCTACGGTGGCCGTTCGCTCGGAGAACCGCAAATCGCCGCGAAGGTTTTCCATTACACTGAAGGAGTGGAACCTGCATGCTTAGAAAGAAAGAATGTATTGCCATGCTGCTCGCGGGCGGGCAAGGGAGCCGCTTGGGAATTTTAACGGCGAACATGGCCAAACCCGCCATCCCTTATGGCGGTAAATACCGCATCATCGATTTTCCGCTGAGCAACTGCGCTAACAGCGGTATCGACGTGGTGGGGGTGCTGACGCAGTATCAGCCCCTGGAACTAAACGCCTACATCGGCAGCGGCTCCCCGTGGGATCTGGACCTTGCCCACGGCGGCGTTTACGTGCTGCCGCCCTATGTGAAGGGTAAGCAAGGTGAATGGTACAGCGGAACGGCCAATGCCATTTACCAGAACATCGCCTTTATCGAGCAGTTTAACCCCGAATACGTCGCGATTTTAAGCGGCGACCATATCTATAAAATGGATTATAACGCCATGCTGCGCTACCATATCGACATCGGCGCGGACGTGACCATCGCCGTGCGTGAAGTTCCCTGGGAGGAAACCTCCCGCTTCGGCATTATGAACACCGACGAAAACAACGCGATTATTGAGTTTGAGGAAAAACCTGCCAAAGCCAAGAGCAACAAAGCCAGCATGGGTGTGTACATGTTCACGTGGGATAAGCTGCGCAAATACCTTCAGGAGGACGCCGAGACCCACGGCAGCAGCAATGACTTCGGCAAAAACATCATTCCCAATATGCTTGCCGACAAGCAAAAGCTGTACGCTTTCGATTTCGAGGGCTACTGGAAGGACGTGGGCACCATCGAAAGCCTGTGGGAGGCCAATATGGATCTGCTCCACATGCCCATGCCCATCGACCTGTACGATAAGAAATGGCGTATTTATGGACGCAACCCGGGAGTGGCGCCGCACTACATCGCCGCGGGCGCTGTGGCGAAAAGCTGCCTGATCACCGAAGGCTGTGAGGTATACGGCCGCGTGGAGCACAGCGTGCTTTTCGCGGGTGTGCAGGTGCTGGAAGGCGCCAGCGTGATCGACAGCGTGGTGATGCCGCGGGCCCTGATTGAGCGCGGCGCGACGGTCGTGCGTGCCATTATCGCGGAGGACGCGGTGATCGGCACAGGTGCGAAGGTGGGCGAGGCGACCGGCAGTATCGCCGTGGTCGGCCAAGGCGTGCGGGTCATGGCCGGCGACGTGGTGAAAGCCGGCGAACAGCGCGCCCAGTAACCCGAAACGCAAGGAAAAGAGGGAAACGCCATGGCTATGAAAAACGTATTGGGTATGATCTATACCGGCGAGAAGGACAGCTTTTTGCGGGAATTGACGCTTTTGCGCGCCATCGCCGCCATGCCGGTCGCGGGTCGCTACCGCGTCATTGATTTTCTGGTCAGCAGCATGGTGAACAGCGGCATCAAGAACGTCGGCGTCATTATGCAAAAGAACTACCATAGCCTGATGGATCATCTGGGCAGCGGCAAGGAGTGGGATCTGCACGGGAAAAACGATGGGCTCTACATTTTGCCGCCCTTTCTGACGCGGGAAAACGTGGGTGTGTACAGCGGCAGCCTGGACGCGATCCACTCCAACTTCGGCTATCTGCGCCGCAGCAGGCAGGAGTACGTGCTATTATGCAACAGCCTGATCGTGTTCAATGCCGATTTCAACGATATGTATGATGTGTACCGCCGCAGCGGCGCGGATGTGACCATCATGTACACCAAAAACCCCGGCATGCGCCGCCCCGAATACGGCATTTACTTCGACGTGAACGCCGAAGGGCTGATTACCGACGTGGAGATCGATCCCACCCGCCCGCGGTACGAAAACACCTGCATGGAGGTCTTTTTACTGCGTAAGGATCTGCTGATCGACCTGGTGGATCGCGGTTCGGCGCACGGCTACCACGATCTGACGCGGGACGTGTTCCAGCGTATGATACGGGATGCGGGGATGCATATGGCCGGCTATGAGTATAAAGACGTCTGCTACCGCATGGACAGTGTCCAGAGCTATTTCAAATTCAACATGGACGTCATTAACCCCGTGATCCGCCACGCGCTCTTCCGTGAGGATCAGCCCGTGTATACCAAAGTCCGCGACGAGATGTCCGCGCACCATCTGGAGAATGCGCGCGTGTCCGAATCCATCGTAGCCGACGGCTGCATCATCGACGGCGAGGTAGATCATTGCGTGCTTTTCCGCGGGGTGAACATCGCCAGAGGCGCGCGGGTGAAAAACTGCATCATCATGCAGGATAGCCGGATTGAGGAAGACGTGGTGCTGGAAAACTGCATCCTGGACAAACAGGCAATTATCAAAAAGGGTGGAAAGCTGATCGGCCCGCAATCCTACCCGATTGTCATCTCCAAAAACATGACCATTTAACCCTCGTGCGGTCGGGCGGCAATGCCGCCGCACAATCCGGGTTTCCGGCGCGAGGCGGAAACTCCGCAAGGAGAGATGCTATGAATATTCTGTTTACGGCGAGCGAATGCGTACCCTTTGTGAAAACCGGCGGATTGGCGGATGTGGTGGGGTCGCTTGCGCCCGTGCTGGCCAAGCAGGGGCACGATGTGCGCGTGATGCTGCCCATGTATTCCGCAATCCCACAGGATTGGCAGGCGAAGATGCAGTTTGTGCTGCACTTCGACGTGCAGTTGGGCTGGCGCAGGCAGTATTGCGGTGTGATGATGCTTAAAAAAGATGGTGTAACCTACTATTTCCTGGATAACAAATACTATTTTGGCCGACCCTACATCTACGGGCTGGGCGGAGACGAGTACGAGCGTTACGGCTTCTTCTGCCGTGCTGTGCTCAATGCCCTGCCGCTGCTACCGTTCCACCCCGACGTGCTGCACGCGCACGACTGGCAAAGCGGCATGGTACCCGCGCTGCTGAAAATCCAGTATACGCATCTGCCCTTCTACGCGAATATCAAGAGTATCTTCACCATCCACAACCTGCAGTATCAGGGCATTTTTGGCATCAAGGAAGTGCAGGATGTGCTGGGCTTGGGCGACGGGCTTTGGAGCGGCGACAAGTTGGAGTGCTATGGATGCGCGAACTTTATGAAGGCGGGGCTGGTGTACAGCGACGCGATTTCCACCGTCAGCCCCAGCTATGCCGAGGAGATCACAACCGCTTATTATGGCGAGCGGCTGGACGGATTGATTCGTACCCGGCGGGATTCGCTCTACGGCGTGCTCAACGGCATCGACACCGACGAGTACAACCCGGAGCATGATCCGCTGATTTACAAACCTTTCAGCCTCCAAAAGCTGGCTGGCAAAGCGGAAAACAAGCGCCGTCTGCAGGAGGAGCTGGGCCTGACGGTGGATGCCGGAACCCCGCTGATCGCCATGGTCGGACGGCTGACCAACCAAAAGGGGCTGGATCTGGTGGACTCCGTGCTGGGCGAGATGATGAACGAGAAGATGCAGCTTGTGGTGCTCGGCATGGGCGACGCGCGCTACACCAACCTGTTCAGCTGGGCGGAGGGGCAGTACCACGGCCAGATGGCCGCGCGCTTCGCCATGGATACGGTACTGGCGCACAAGCTATACGCGGGGGCGGATTTCTTCCTGATGCCCTCGCTGTTTGAACCCTGCGGGCTGAGCCAGCTGATCGCCATGCGGTACGGTACCATCCCCATTGTGCGGGAAACAGGCGGCCTGCGCGACACGGTGCTGAGCTACAACGAGTTCAGTAAAGACGGCAACGGCTTTACGTTCCTCAACTACAACGCGCATGATATGCTCGTGGTTATCCAGCGGGCACTGTACTACTACGAAAAAGACAAGGCCGTGCTGGCGTCTCTCCAGAAACGGGGCATGGAAGGCGATTACAGTTGGGCGCACAGCGCGCGGGATTACTTGGACATTTATCAAAAGCTGTTGGAGCACGTATAATCGGCGTCGGTCTCCGCTTGCAGAAAAAGCCCCGTCTGCGTTGAGCCCAGCGCCACTACAGGGCGGTCACGTACGTCCGTGTACGCTCCCGCCCTGATCGGGCTTGGTCCCTAGCATCCAAGTCTTTTTGAGCAAGCTGACCTTCCGCAAGTAAAACAGGTTTGTCAACGGTCTGAGGCCGGCGCGCCGCATACAATACGGCGGGTCGGCCTTTGCTTATGTGCTGCCGCCGCGTTCAGCGAAACGCCTTCACCCGCGCGGGAATCGTCCTGACGATAAAAAAAGCCAGCGCGGTCTTGATAACTTCGGGAATCAGGAAGGGGAACACGCACCAGCTCAGCGCCGTGCTCAGCCCCACAGGCCCTGTTGTACGGGCATAGGCGACCATAAACCACGCGGTACCCAAGGTGTAGCTGATCACAAGCCCCAGCACCATCCCCAGCATCCGTACCCATGATTTGTCCCCTAAAAGCGCGGTCATCATCCAGTACAGCAGCGTCGCGGCCTGAAAGCCAAACAGATAGCCGCCCGTAATGCCCAGCAATACCCCGACGCCGCCGCGGAAACTCGAAAACACGGGCAAACCGACCGCGCCCAGCAGCAGATACACCAGCACCGCGAGCGTCGAGCGCTTGCCGCCTAAAAGTCCCATGGCGCACAGGACGCCGAAGGTTTGCAGCGTGAAGGGAACGGTGGAAGGGATGGATATCCAGGCGCATATTGCGATGAGTACCGCAAACAGAGAGATATAAACCATATCGGTTGTGGAAAGCTTCGTATGGGGTTTGGCCATAGAGATACGGCTTCCTTTCCGGCAAAGCTCGTGTGCGGCACAATGTTCGGGCCACGGGCGATGCCTGGAAAGGATGATAGCAAACAAAAACCAGAATGTCAACTAAAAATTAAAGACACAGGTGACAATGACCATAATATGGGATTATAATTCACGCCCAGAAGCTTATGCGAATTTTCCCGCGCGTCGCGAATGGTACGGCTTCCCATTCCCGTTATGCTGTGGTATGATAGCCGGGATGCGAGAGGAGAATAGAAGAATGAGCATTCGTACCAACTATGCGCATACGCTCTATGCCAGTTATTTGGGGTATGTTACGCAGGCGATTGTCAACAACTTCGCACCCTTGCTTTTTTTAACGTTCCAACGCCAGATGGGGGTGCCGCTGGAACAGATCACGCTGCTTGTGTCGCTCAATTTCGCGGTGCAGCTGATGGTGGACGCCGTCTCCACCCGCCTGGTAGACAGGCTCGGCTACCGTTTCTGTGCGGTTGCGGCGCATTTGCTTGCGGCGGTAGGGCTGGCGGGGCTGGGGGTGCTGCCGGAGCTCCTTGCGTCCCCGTTTACAGGGCTTTTAATTTCCGTTGTGCTCTATGCCATCGGCGGAGGCCTGCTGGAGGTGCTGGTGAGCCCTATTGTAGAAGCTTGCCCCACCGAAAAAAAAGAGGCGGCCATGAGCCTGCTGCACTCCTTTTATTGTTGGGGGCACGTGTTTGTGGTGCTGGCGACCACGGCGTTTTTTGCGATCTTCGGAGTGGAAAAATGGCCGGTGATGGCGCTAGTGTGGGCGGCGTTGCCTCTGTGCACCGCGTTTTATTTTTCGCGCGTACCCATCAACAGCCTTACGGAGACGCGCGGTGGCATGAGCCTGCGCGCGCTGTTTAAAAATAAGCTGTTCTGGGTTTTCGCGCTGCTCATGGTATGCGCGGGCGCCAGCGAGCAGGGCATGAGCCAATGGGCTTCCGCCTTTGCGGAAGCGGGTCTGAAAGTAAGTAAGACGGTTGGCGATCTGGCTGGGCCCTGCCTGTTCGCGGCAATGATGGGGCTTTCGCGGGTGCTCTACGCGCGCTTTAGCGAGCGGCTGCCGCTGGGGCGCGCCATGGGGGGTTGCGCCGTCAGCTGCGTTACGGGCTACCTGCTGGTGACGCTGGCGCCTTCGCCGCTCTTAAGTCTGGCGGGATGTGCGCTGGTCGGGTTCTCGGTCGGCATTTTCTGGCCGGGAACGTTCAGCCTGGCAGCCGCAGGGTGCCGGATGGGCGGTACCGCGATGTTTGCGCTGCTTGCGCTGGCAGGCGACCTGGGCTGTGCTTCCGGCCCAGCGGTGGTGGGCTTGGCGGCAAACGCGGCGGGCGGTGCGCTGCGCACGGGCCTGTTGGCGGCCATCGGCTTTCCTTTACTGTTGCTGGTTGGGTTATGGCTGTGGCGCGGACTTCGAAAACGTGCTGCCTTGCCCGGCGTTTGACTTACGCCCTGCGTACGCGTTATGATGGATACACATACTTCACTCGATTTGCCTGTGGAAAGGAGTTTTTGGTATGGTTCTTTCCATTCTGCAAAAGGTGCTGCCTGTGCTGATCACCTTCGGGCTGGGTACCCTGTGCAACCGAAAGCGGATCATCAGCCCCGAGGGGCTCAAGGGACTTAAGGCGGTTGTGAGCAATATTACTCTGCCCGCGGTGCTTTTCAGCGCCTTTTTTACCGCGGAATATTCGGGGGAAATCGCGCTCATCTTCACGGTGGTGTTTCTCTCTTGCGGGCTGGGGCTCGCGGCAGGCTTCGGACTTCGGCGCTTTGTACAACCTTACGGCAAGTTTCTGCCCTTTCTGACCACCAACTTCGAGGGCGGCATGTTGGGATACGCGCTATTTGGGCTTTTATACGCGGGCCAGACGAAGATTTTCGCAATGGTAGATATCGGGCAGACGATGTTTGCTTTTACGGTCTTCCTGATGACGCTCAAGGCGGTCGGGGGGCAAAAAACCACGCCCCGTGAGCTGGTGGGGAACATGGTGCGCAACCCCGTATTGATCGCCATCGTGCTGGGCGTGCTGCTGGGCGCGCTGGGGATGGGGAAATGGGTGCTGGCGAGTGCGGCGGGGCCGATGATTACCGATGTGATCGCCTTCATCGCCGCGCCGACCTCCGCGCTGATCCTGCTTATCGTAGGGTACGAGCTGAACTTCCAGCGCTCGCTGATGCGCCCGGTGCTACGCACTGTCGGCTTGCGCCTTATGGTGATGGCGGCGCTGCTGGGGATTGGCACGCTTGTGATCTTCAGCCTGATTCCCTTCGAAAAGCCGCTGTTTGTGGCCATGATGCTCGCTTACAGCCTGCCGGCGCCCTTCATTATCCCGTTATACGCAGACGTAACGGGGCAGGGCGAGTATATCTCCACAACGCTTTCCGTGCAGACGATGGTTTCCATCGCCCTGTACGTGGCGATCGCCGCCTATTCGTTGGCCTGAAAAATCTTTACATTCGGGAGGGAGAGTCTATGGTCTGGTCTGATTTTCACTTTTTCAGCCAAACGCTGCAGATACAAACGGCGGCGTATGTGCTGCTGCCGGAGTACGAAACCCTGCGGCAGCTTGGCGGCGGGCCGCTACCGACGCTGTATTTGTTGCATGGCCTCAGCGACGATCATACGGGCTGGATGCGCGATACTCGAATTGAGAAATACGCGAGCAAGTACGCGCTAGCGGTGGTCATGCCCGCCGTGAACCGCTCCTTTTACACCGATATGGCACATGGCGCGAAGTACTGGACGTTTATCAGCGAGGAGCTGCCCCGCGTGATGGAAAGCTACTTTCCGCTGTGTACGACGCGGGAAGGGCGCTTCGTGGCGGGACTTTCCATGGGTGGCTTCGGCGCGATGAAGCTGGGGCTGCTCAAGCCGGAAAACTACGCCGCCATCGCCGCGTTTTCCGCGCCGCTGATGATGCAGGAGGTTTATCAATTCCCAGCCGCCGGCATAGACAGGCAGGAGTTGGACAATCTGTTTGGCGGAGAGGCCGCCCTGCGCGCCGGTGAGAACAACCTGTGCCAAGCCGCGGAAGCGCTTACGCCCGCTGGCGCGCCGCGCATGTACGTTTCCTGCGGCACGGAGGATTTTCTGTTTGAGGCCAATCAGGCGTTTGTCACCCGTTATGGCCGGAAGTTCGACATTCACTACGAAACCGAGGAAGGCGCTGCGCACACCTGGCATTTCTGGGACAGACAGATTGAAAAAGTGTTGGCGTGGATGCCGCTAAAGAAGGTTGAGAACGTCTGGTGAGCAAGAAGGTTAAGGCGATCGACCGACTGCTGAACGAGGAGTTCTTTCGCACGAAGGAGGAGGCGCTGCCCTACCTGCTGAGCGGAGCCGTTTTTTGCGGCGACCGGCCCGTATACAACGGCGGGCAGCCCGTGCCTCTGGAGGAGCCGCTGACTGTGCGGGGGCTAAACGAACGTTATGTGGGCAAGGGCGGTTATAAGCTGGAGGGCGCTATCGCTGATTTCGGCGTAGACGTGCGCGGGCGGGTCTGCATCGACGCAGGCGCGTGTACCGGTGGGTTTACCGATTGCCTTGTGCAACACGGCGCGGCGCTTGTATACGCTGTAGAAGTCGGCTATGGGCAATTGGCGGGGAGCCTCTCGCAGCACCCGGCGGTAATCAGTCTGGAAAAGACGAACCTTGGGGCCGAAAAGCTGTTATCGCTGGAACCTTTGCCTACGCTGGGCTGCGTGGATTTAAGCTACCTGTCGCTTGTGAAGGCGGTGCCCCTGTACCGCGCGATCATGCGCGCGCGGGGAGAACTGCTCTGTCTGGTAAAGCCCCTGTTTGAAACGGACAACGCGCTGGCACGGCGTACCGGAGAGCTTGCGGAGGATGCCTACGCCCCGCTGCTTTGCAGGCTGATTGAAACGCTTAACGCCCAGCCGGATACTACCGTGCAAAACGTGACCCATAGCCATGTGACGGGCAACAACGGAACGCGCGAGTTTTTTCTGCACGTCGTTTTCGGCGCGGATGCTGCTCCGATGCTGACCACGCAGGTGGCACAAGCCGCACAATGCGCGCTGGAGCTGGAACGCTACCGTAAACAGCGGACTTAACCCCCTTAATAACATTGTCCGGCGGCCGGCGGCGGGAAGAAACCCCCGCCGCTTTTCGTTTGGATAGATGAAACGACCACGCGTATTTCCGCCGAAAGGGACGATGATCGATGAAAAACCAGCGTTCAAACCGCCTTACCCGCCTGCTCGTCTCTGCGCTTTGCCTGCTCATGTGCCTGTCGCTGC